>NZ_JARRAH010000003.1 GCF_030553305.1 Halomarina ordinaria
TCGGGGACGGCGTACGAGGACACGGTGGACCACCTGAGCGAGTCCGAACGGGAGGTGACGGGGCTGGTGTTCGCGCTGGCGGGATACCTGGTCCACGAGGTCTACGAGAAGTGTCCGTTCATGCTGCTGGACTCGCTGGAGGCCATCGACGCCGACCGCATCGCCCACCTCGTCTCCTACATGGCGGAGTACGCCCCGTTCCTCGTCGTGGCGCTCCTGCCCGAGGACGCCCGGGCGCTCGACGACTCCTACACCCGCGTGACCGAAATCTGACCGGGTCACACCTCCGGACGCCCGGGTGCCGTCCGTCGGTTCTCGTCTGCAGCTAACAGGTATATCGCTGTTAGTCGGACTCGCAGTCGCAGCCCCCTCGTTCCAGGAGGTCGAGCACCCCGTATCGCGCGCCGCAGTCCTCACAGAGGACGTCGACGCCGACGAACAGCCGGAAGTCGCCGAGAGTCAGCCGCCCGGTCCGTCGGAGCTGGTCGAGGCTCCCCTCGGTGACCGACTGGAGGCGGGCGGTGAGCCGTCGGATGGTGTCCGCCACGCCCTCGACTCGCGCCTCGTCGCTCGTCCCCTGGTACTCGGCGTTCCGGTACTCCTTCAGGTACGACCGGATGGCCTGGTAGGTGACGAAGTCGCGCTCCAGTTGCTCGACGTCGACGCCGTCGCGTTCGAGGCGCGCGCGCGCCTCGGTCCGCATCCCGCTGCTCACGTCGTCCGCCGTCAGGAGCCGGTAGAAGTTGTCCACCTCGCCGTCGACCGTCGACAGCCCCGCCCGTCGCATCGCGCTCTCGAGGAGGCGCTCGTTGAACAGGTCCGCGAGGGCCCGGAGGCTGAGTCGCTCGTCGCCCTCGGCCGTCCACGACCGTTCGAGCCGGTCACCGAAGGCGGCCCCCAGGTCGTACTCCTCGATGAGTCGCGCTACCTTGCTCGACGGGCGGGTTTCGGCCGCGTCGTCCTGGTCGCTCATCCTTACTCGGCTGTCGGTCCCGACTCACTTGTAGCTATGCTCGTCCGGGTGCGTCGCCGCGGCGACCGACGCACCGTGCGTGCGTTTCGCACACAACACCCCCGCTCGGCGAACCTGACGGATACCGTTGGTGTGGGCGTCGTCCGACGACACGAACGTCCGTCGGTGGTTCGGAACGACCGTCTCGCGGTAATTGCAACGATTATTCCGCCGAAATCCGGACACGGCCGACGAAGTCCGGTCCGAAAATCGATATCGTTGCGTCCGCGGCCATCGGTCAGTCGCCTGCGTACGTCTCGGCTGTCTATAACTATCACCGTCCACCACATCGGTCGTGTGACAGACCGACATATCTGTCGCGCTCCGCGTCCCCGTCGGCGTCCCCGCCGGGGTGGGCCGTGCGGGTCGTCGGTGGCGTCCCAGGTTGCGGGGTACCGTTTTGAACGCTGCCCGGCCACACCTGAATATTCACGAACAACTAAATTTTAGTTTACGTCAATCAAACAAAAGATTTAATTACATATGAGCTTGGTCTTGTTATGTGCCAGACTATAACAGACGGATGTTCCTTCGGCTCACGGGTGCTGCTGTCGGTGCGGCCGCACTCGGTGCCGGCACGGCTGCCGGAGCGACGGGCGACGACTCGCGGTTCCTCGTCGACCTCAGGGAGATAGCGAAGTCCGACGTTCCGAGCGACGTCGAAGTCATCCACGACCTCTCACAGGTGGACCTGCTGGTCGCGCGCGGTGACGCGAGCGCGGTCGGGTCGGCGGCGGCGACGACCCCCGACGTGACGGTCTACCGGGACGACGCCGGGCCGGCGGTCGAGCGTCCCGGGCCGACGGCGAGCGGGAAGAGCCGGAGCCACAACCACGACGGTCCGGCGACGAACACCGAACTCCAGTGGGACAAGCGCGTCCAGGACGTCGGCGACCTCACCGACAAACCCGGCGGCGGGGCGTTCGTCCACGACACCACGAGGGGCGCGGGGACGCGCGTCGCCGTGGTCGACTCCGGCGTCTACGACGCCCACCCCGACCTCGCGGACGTGGTCGACGCCGACCTCTCGGCGAACTTCACCACCGACGGCATGGATTTCCGGCCGAACGGCGCCGGCAGTCACGGGACCCACGTCGCCGGGACCATCGCGGCGACGAACAGCAACGACGGCCCAGACGGCGGCGTCCTCGGCACCGCCCCGGAGACCGAACTGCTCTCGCTGCGCGTCTTCTCCGGCGTCGAGGGGGCGACCGGCGACACGCTCGCCGCGCTCGTGTACGCCGCCGAGCAGGGCTGTGACGCCGCGAACATCAGTCTCGGCTATCCGGCGCCGTACATCGACCCCGAGGAGTATCCGGAACTGCTCGCCATCCGGGAGGCGTACCGGCGCGTCGCGGAGTACGCCCGCTCGCAGGAGATGGTCATCGTCAACTCGGCCGGCAACGACGCCCTCGACATGGACGCCGAGGGGGTCCTCAGCCTCCCGACGGAGGTCGAGGGCATCTTCGGCGTCTCGGCGACCGGCCCCATCGGGTACGGCTGGGGCGGTAAGCACAGCGACAACGAGGAGAAGTGGTTGACGGGCGACCGCCTCGACGAGGAACCGACGACGCCGGCGTTCTACACGAACTACGGCAGCGCCGTCGACGTGAGCGCCGGCGGCGGGAACGCCGACCTCGACGCACTCGACGGCGGCGTGGAGGGGGCGGAACGTGACCTCGTCTACTCGACGGTCAACACGGTCGAGGAGGACGGCTCCGTCACCGCCGGCTACGGCTGGAAGGCGGGCACCTCGATGGCCGCCCCGCAGGTGTCGGGCGCCGTCGCCCTCGTGCGGTCGCTGCGACCCGACGCCAGCGCCGAGGCGGTCGAACGTCTCATCCAGGAGACCGCGAGCGACGCCCCCGGTGGCGCCGAGTACCACGGCGCCGGCCACCTCGACCTGGAACGGCTGGTCGAGCGCGCCGCCTGACCCGCCGACGGTCACCGGGCCGCGACGACCGTCGACCACGATTCGCGTGCTCGCGGCGGATTTCCGTGACATTTCGGTCTGAATTCGACCGTACTTCTGAAAATACTCATAGCGTTTCGGGGTCTCGGTTAGCCCGTGTGGTGGCCTGCACAGATTCACCGATGACGGACGCTCCCCTCGACGACCGGACGCCGACTGCGGCCGCCGCGGACGGGGGACGCCGCTGCCGGGTCGAACGGGTTTCCGTGGCTGGGGCCCGCTGGACGCGGTGGTACCGTTCCCCCACCGACTCCCGCGGCGACCGGCGGGGAGCACACGACGGGCGCGACACGCCGTCGTCCCCCGGACGGAGCGGTCCGACCGCCGGGGGTCGCCGCCCGTTCCCCGCTGGCGCGCCCGCCGGCGCTCGCCACCGCACCCGGTCACCGCGCGCCCGTCACGGGCGCTGCGGACCGGTGACCGACCGCGACCGGCGCTCCCGCCCGTCCCGCTCGACGAACCGACCGTCCCGCCCGGTGCGACCGGACGGACGTGGCGATGCGGGGTGACGACGACGGATGGGGGGTCTCCTGTGGCACGTACTCACCGGCACGTCCGACGGCGAGAACCGCGTCCGCATCCTGCGAACGCTCGACGAGCGCCCTCGCAACGCGAACCGCCTCGCCGAGGCGCTCGACCGCCACTACGAGACGGTCAGACACCACCTCGGCGTGCTCGTGGAACACGATATCGTCACCGACACCGGCGACGACTACGGCGCGGTGTACCTCCTGTCCGGGCGCGCGCGACGGAACTGGGGGCTCGTCGAGGAGATACTCGAGCACGACGACCGCCGGTCGACCGGCCCCCGTGAGTGACGGGCCGACGGCGCGCGGAGGGGCACGATGACGCTCTGGGTGGACGTCGCCCGCGTCGCCATCGTCGCGAACGTCCTGCTCACGGCCGCGCTCGGCTACGTGTGGGGGCGGAACTACCTCCAGTTCCGCTCGAAGCAGCCCCTCGGTCTCGTCGTCTTCGCGGCGTTCCTGTTCCTCGAGAACGTCCTCGCGCTCTACTTCTACCAGTTCGAACCCACGCTGCGCGTCTGGGTGACGTCGGTCCCGCTCGTCGCACAGAGCGCCATGACCCTCCTCCGCCTCTGTGAGTTCGGCGGCCTCTGCTTCCTGACGTGGGTCTCCTGGGAGTGACCGTCACCCCCCCCGGCGAGCCGCCGACCCGATTACGGGGACGCGAGACGGGCTACACGGCGTCCCCGACCGTGTACCCGTCCGCGATTCGTCCGGCCGCGTCGACCAGCCGACGCACGTACCCGTCGAGGTCCGCCCGTCGAATCGGGTGCCCGTGGATGGGCGCGACGACGGAGACGTCGTAGTCGTCGAGGATGGCCCGGAGCGCGCGTTCGAGTTTCGCCGGGTCGACGTAGCGCAGCCAGACGAGGTTGTCCCGGTGGAACTCGTAGATTCGCGCTTCGGGGATACCCTCCTCGAACTCGGCGGAGGTGCGGTCGCACTCGCCGGCAGGGTGGTACGACCCGAAGCCGTCGGCAGTGAACAGCACGCCCGAGGCGTGGTCGTACACCCACGTCGTGTGCGAGCGGTCGGCCAGCGGCGGGTCGACGAAACTGAACGTCCGGCCCTGAACGCGCAGCGACTCGCCGATTCGACAGCGTCGGGCGTCGGAGAGCCCCTGCAGTTCCGGCGACCCCGAGGACGCGACCAGTTCGACGCTCTCCCACGCCTCGCGGAACGCGGAGACGTTGCCCGAGTGGGGGTAATCGGAGTGCGAGAGGACGATGGCGTCGACGCCGGCCCCGTCGGTCGCGGCCTCGATCTGTCCCCGCAGCCCCTCACGGTGGTAGAACGACCCGGAGTCGACCAGGACGTTCCCGTCGTCGCCGCGGACCAGGTAGACCGAGACGTGCTCGTGGCGGTCCCCGTGGGGGTAACACTCGTTCATCCACACGACCTCGTCGGTGAGTCCGACTCCCATCGTGGTCACCCCAGCGCGCCGATTCTGTCTCGGCGCGCTATCTCCGCGACGACGTCCTTCATCCGGTCGACGTACTCCATCGCGCCTTCTCCGACGACGAGGCCGTGCGCCGGGAGTATCATCCGTGGCTCGAACCGCCGGTTGACGGCGTCTATCTCGCGCTGGACCGTCTCCACGTCGACGTACTGGTGCCAGAACAGGACGCGCCCGTGGAACTGCACGAGGCGGCTCTCGGCGATACCGACGTCGAGTTCCTCGACGAGGCGGAGTCGTTCGCTCGCGAGGTGGGGGAAGCCGAACCAGTCGACGGGAAAGAGCATCCCCTCGGTCCGCTCGCTCATCCACAGCGAGACGGGGGCGTCGAGGAACGTCGCCTCGTGGAAGTCGACCGTGTACCGCCCGAGGTCGATGCTGTCGCCCTCGCCGACGTGGGTGGCCTCGTCCAGCCGGTAGAGTTCGTGGTCGTCGCCGTAGCGCGGCGCGACGAGCGTCGCGTCGTGGGCGGCGAGTATCCGCGCGGTGTTCCCGGCGTGGGGGACGTCGGGGTGCGAGACGACGAGGTAGTCGAGCGGGTCGTCGAGGACGGCGTCGAGCGCCCCGAGGATACGGTCGGTGCTGGCCGGCGAGAGGGTGTCGAGCAGCAGCGTCGCGTCCCCGCCGTCGAGCAGGTACGCGCACTGCGGGATGTGGACCGACTGCGCCTCGTCGTACCACGACGGGACGGGGTCCATCGACTCGACCATCCCAGAGCGGTCCGGCCCGGGTTCGTGTATCCAGTACAGCCCCTCGCGTATCTCCCTGAACGACGCGTCGGTGCTCATGCGTCGGGGTACCGGTGGAGGAACTGCGCGGTGGTCTCGATGCCGTTGCGGAAACAGTCCAGGTCCAGGTGTTCGTTCGGCGAGTGGTTCCCCTGGTCGGGGTTCGCGTAGGGGACCACCAGCACCGGGACGTCGAGTTCCGTCCGGAAGTGCGCCGCCGGGAGGCTCCCGCCGAGCAGCGGCATCTCGACCGGTTCGACCCCCCAGACGGCCTCCATGGCCGCCGCGAGCGGCGTCGCGGCGGGCGTGTCGAGCGGCGTCTTCATCGGCGGGAACGACCCCATCGCGCTGACCTCGACGTGCGGGTTCCGCGCCTCGACGTGGGCGGTGAGCAGGTCCACGACCCGCTCCGGGTCCTGCCCGGGGACGAGTCGACAGTCGAGTTTCACCGTCGCCTCGTGGGGGATGATGGTCTTCTTCCCCTCCCCCTGGTAGCCGGCCGTCATGCCGTTGATGGTCAGCGTCGGCTCCAGCAGCAGGCGCTCGTAGTACGGCTTGTCCGTGGCGAAGGCGGCCACGCCGAGGCTCTCTCTGAGCGCCGCCTCGTCGACGGGGATGTCCGCGACCAGTTCGCGGTCGGCCGCCGTGATTCGGACGTCGTCGTAGAAGCCGTCGACGGTCACCTCGTCGCCGTCGAACATCGTGGCGACGAGCGCGACGAGTTCGTTCGCCGCGTTGGGCACCGGCCCGCCGAAGTTCCCCGAGTGGAGGTCGGCGTTCGCCGTCCGCAGGTCGAGCTGGGCCGAGGCGATGCCCCGGTTCCCGTAGATGATGGTCGGGCGTCGGGAGGCGTGCATCGGCCCGTCTGCGACGTACACCAGGTCGGTCCCGGCGAGTTCCGCCGGCGTCCCCGAGAGGTACTCGATGAGCCCGGGACTACCGCTCTCCTCGCCGCCCTCGACGAGGAGCTTGACGTTGACCGCCAGGTCCTCGACGCTCGTCAGCGCGTCCAGCGCGAACACGTGCGCGAGGAACTGTCCCTTGTTGTCGCCGGCCCCCCGGGCGTATATCGAGCCGTCGCGGACCGTCGGCTCGAAGGCGGGGGAGTCCCACAGGGCCTCGTCCCCCGGCGGCTGGACGTCGTAGTGGCCGTAGAACGTCACGGTCGGGCGCGACTCGTCGACGACCCGCTCGGCGTAGATGAGCGGGTTCCGGCTCGTCTCGATGCGCCTCACCTCGTCGAAGTCGTACTCCCCGAGGACCGAGAGCAGCAGGTCAGCACACGCCGCCATCCCCTCGCCCGTCGCGCTGACGCTCGGCTGGGAGAGCAACTCGAACAGGTGTGTTCGGTACGACGGTAACCCCGCGTCGACCGCGTCCTTCAGTTCACTCATCGGTCGTCACCCCGTTCGGTCCGCACTCGCTCCGCGAAGGCGGTCACGAGCCTGTTCGTCACGTCCTCGCCCAGTTCGCGTGTCGCGTAGGTCGGGTCGCCCATGTGGCCGAGTTCCGTCACCGCGTCGAGGCCGTGGGTGGTGAGCGTCGACGTCGACACCTCCCCGACGTAGCCGGGGACGAACTCCTCCTCGCGGACGAGGTCCGGACGCAGGTGCCAGACGGAGGCGGTCACCGCCGCCCCGCCGTGGCCCCGTGCCGACGCCGGAATCCCGGCGGCCGCGAGCGCCTCCATCAGGGGGTCGATGAGCAGTCCCTTGTCGAGGAGGGTGATCACCGCCGCGTCGAGGTCGCCGGCGAGCGAGGGGAGGATGGCGTTCAGCGCCGGGAAGTTCCCCCCGTGCATCGAGAAGACGACGATGTGCTCGAAGCCGTGGGCGTCGAGGCTGTGACAGTAGTCCTCGAACACCCGCATCAACGTCTCGGGGCGGTAGCTGATGGTGCCGGGGAACCCCATGTGGTGTTCCGAACAGCCGGGTCGGATGACCGGCGCGACCAGCGCGTCGCCGAGGGCGCGCGCCAGCTCCACGCCGATGGCCTCCGCCCAGGCGGCGTCCTTGAGCAGCCCCAGGTGCGGGCCGTGCTGTTCGACCGACCCCGCCGGCACGAGTACCGTCTTCGTCCCGTCTTCGAGCGCCGATTCGACCTCCGTCCACGTCAACTCCTCGAGTAGTACCGTCTCCATCTGTGTCACAGTCGCTCCGCGTTCAGTCGTCCGTCGGTCTCCGTCCGGTCGTCGTAGAGGACGCACCGCGCCCCCTGGTCGCTCCCCGTCGCGTACATCGGCGGTTCGCCCTCCCGACAGCGGGGCACCGCCTCGGGACACCGGTCGTAGAACCGACACTGGTTCATCTCACCGGTCAGGTCGGGGACGGTCCCCTCCAGTTCCACCGGCTCGCGCTCCACGTCCGGGTTGATGACGGGCATCGAGCCGACCAGCGCCCTCGTGTAGGGGTGTTTCGGGTCGCCGATGACCTCGTCGGTCGGTCCCACCTCGACGAGTTTCCCCGCGTACATCACCCCGATGCGGTCGCACATGTGTTTCAGCAACGAGAGGTCGTGGCTGATGTACACCGCGGTGAGGCCGAACTCGCGCTGGAGGCGCTCGAACAGGTCGAGGATGCTCGCGCGGATGCTCACGTCGAGCATGCTCGCCGGCTCGTCGGCGAGCAGGAACGACGGGTCGAGCGCCAGCGCCCGGGCGATGCCGACGCGCTGGCGCTCGCCGCCGCTCAACTCCGAGGGGTACTGCTCGGCGTACGCCTCCGCGGGTCTGAGGCCGGCCCGTTCGAGCGTCCGGTACACCCGTGCGTCGCGCTCCTCGCGCGTGCCGATACCGTGGACGTCGAGCGGTTCCTTCACCCACCGGTAGACCGTCCACCGCGGGTTCAGCGACTGGTAGGGGTCCTGGTGGATGATCTGCGCCTCGCGCCGGAAGTCGAACAGTTCGTCGTCCGAGAGGTCGGTGATGTCCCGGCCGTCGAAGACGACGCGCCCCTCGGTCGGTTCGAGGAGCCGGATGGCCGTCTTGCCGAGCGTCGTCTTCCCGCAACCGGACTCGCCGGCGAGGCCGAACGCCTCGCCGTCCCTCACGGTGAGCGAGACGCCGTCGACGGCGCGGACGTACTCGCGGGCCCCCGGGTTGAACACGCGCGAGATCATCCCCGTATTGACCGGGAAGTGCTTGTGGAGCCCCTCTATCCTGAGCTTCGCGTCCGCCCCGTCGGGGTCGGCGCTCATCGGCCCACCTCGCTCGGCGACGCGCGCGCCGGGGCCTCCCGGAGCGCCTCCCACGTCTCCTTCTTCGCGGCCTCGGTGCGGAGGTACTCGGCTTCGTCCGCCCGGTGGCACTCGACGACGTGGCCGTCGTCGTACGTCTCCGGCTCCGGCGTCTCCGACCAGCAGCGCTCCTCCGCGAAGGGGCAGCGCGGCGCGAACCGACAGCCCTCGTCCGGGTCGACCAGGTCAGGCGGCGTCCCCGGAATCGAGATGAGCTCCTGCGACTCGGCGGTGACGTCCGGGAAGGCGTTGCGCAGGCCGAGCGTGTAGGGGTGTCTCGGCGACTTGATGAGCGTGTCCGCGTCGGCGCGCTCGACGAGTCGCCCCCCGTACATCACGGCGATGGTGTCGCACACCTCGGAGACGACCGACATGTCGTGAGTTATCATAATCATCGCCGTGTTCAGCTCGTCCTGCAGTTCCGAGATGGTCCGCAGGATGCGGTCCTGGATGACGACGTCGAGGGCGGTCGTCGGTTCGTCCGCGAGGACGATGGCCGGACTGACCGCCAGCGCGAGGGCGACCATCGCCCGCTGGGCCATCCCGCCGGAGAACTGGTGGGGGTAGTCGTCGATGCGCGACGGTTCGAGCCCGAGGTCGACGAACAGTTCGCGGGTCCGCTCGCGGGCCTCCGCCTTCGTCGTTTCCGGCTCGTGGACGCGGATGACCTCGACGATCTGGTCGCCGACGGTGTACACCGGGTCGAAGCCGTTCATCGCGTTCTGGGGGATCATAGATATCTCCTTCCACCGGATGCGACGCCGGAGCTCGCGCATCGACAGCTCCGTGATGTCCTCGCCGTCGTACTCGATGGTCCCGCCGACCACCTCGCCGTTGTCCGGCAGCAGGCGGATGATGGACTTCGCCACCGTCGTCTTCCCGCTGCCGCTCTCGCCGACGAGACCGAGCGTCTCGTTCTCGGCCAGTTCGAGCGAGACGCCGTCCGCCGCCCGAACGCTTCCGTTCTCCGTCCGATAGTACGTCTGGAGGTTCTCGATGTTCAGTAGTGTCATTGGTCGTGGTCCGTCGTCTCGCCGTCCGGTCCGCGGGCGTCGGCCCGGGTCGGACGGGGGGTGGGTCGGTCTGTCGGGTCGACGCGGCGCGTCGGTGCGCCCTCGCGTCCGGTCGGGGTCCTCGTCGTCCGGTCGCACCTCGGGACGTGCCGGGGGGTCGGCTCACTCGGCATGGCGGAGCTCCGGGTTGGTGATGCGCTCGAGGGTGCGGCCGATGAAGAACACGGCCATCACCATCAGCATGATACAGACGCCGGGGGGGACGACCCACCACCAGGCGGTGCGGATGGCGTCGGCGGTGTACGCCTCGAAGAGCATCTGTCCCCACGACACCATGCTCGGGTCGCCGAAGCCGAGGAACGAGATGCTCGCCTCGGCGAGGACCGCCCACGCGACCGAGAACGCCCCGTAGAGGAACGCCAGCGGGAGCACGTTCGGCAGGATGTGGAGGTACATGATGCGCAGGTCGCTCGCGCCGATGGAGCGCGCCGACTCGACGTACGGGCGTTCCTTGTGGCTGAGGACCTGCGAGCGGATGACGCGCGCGGTCGACCGCCAGAGGATGAGCCCGATGACGATGACGATGCTCGAGATGCTCGGTCCAAGCAGGAACACGAGGACGATGACGAACGGGAGGAACGGCAACCCGTAGGCGATGTCCGCCACCCGCATGAGGACGTCGTCGACCCAGCCGCCGAAGTAGGCGCTTATCAGCCCCACGTTGACGCCGATGAAGACGGCCATGAACGCGGCGAGGAAGCCGACGATGAGCGAGATGCGCACGCCAGCGATGACCTGCGAGGCCACGTCGCGCCCGAGGTTCGTCGTCCCGAGGAGGTGGTCCGTAGAGGGTCCCTCCAGCCGGAGCGCGTTCCCGTCGGCGTCGCGGTTGATGTCGCCGGGGTCGTAGGGGGTGAGCCACGGGGCGAACACGCCCATCAGGGTGAACGTCAGGAGGACCACGACCCCGAACTGGCCCATCCGGTCGTCGCGAAAGACGTCGACGACCGACCGGCCGACCCGTCGCACGGCGACGACGGCGTCGCCGAGGCCGGAGGTGGTCGCCCCGTCCGTCGTCGAGGACGCGGTCGAACCGGGCGTCTCTTCGCCTCCGCTCATCGGCGCCCCCCCGTCTCGAACCCGCGGGTCGACTGCTGTGCGTGCCGCGTGCCGTCGCCGAACGTCGTGTCGTTAGTCATACTGCACCCTCGGGTCGAGGTAGATGTACGCCAGGTCCGCCAGGAAGTTCATCACGATGACGACCGACCCCATGAGGAAGAACGTCCCCATCGCCATGGGGTAGTCGTTGTAGTTGACCGATTCGACCATCTCGCGGCCCATGCCGGGCCAGTTGAACACCGTCTCGATGACGAGCGACCCCCCGATGGCGGTGCCGGAGACGATGGCGACGACCGTGACGATGGGGAGTACCGAGTTCCGAACCGCGTGGTGAAAGAGGACCCGGTGTTCGGGCAGTCCCTCCGCCTTCTTTATCTCGATGAAGTCCGCCTTCAGGACGTCGAGCATCGTGTTGCGCATCAGCAACATGGGCGTCGCCATGTAGTAGAACGCCCCCGTCATGACCGGCAGTACCATGTGGTAGACGAAGTCCCACGCGAGGTAGCGCGACGCGAAGGTGTCGATGTCGGCACCGACCGCCCGCATCCCGCCCGAGGGGAGGATGCCGAGCCAGAACGAGAAGATAGACAGGAGGACGATGCCCGTCCAGAACTCCGGCGACGACCGGGCGACCAGGCCGACGAGGATGCCGCCCTTCTCGAAGGTTCGACCGCGGTACCAGCCGAGCAGCGACCCGAACAGGATGCCGACGACGTAGGCGATGACGAGCGCCGTCCCCATGAGCAGGATCGTGTTCCAGAACTTCACGACGAGGATGTCCCAGACCGGTTCCCGGTACCGGAACGACGTCCCGAAGCTCCCCGTGAGGAGCTGGCCGATGTACTCGACGTACTGGACGTAGAGCGGTTCGTTCAGGCCGAGGTTCGCGATGGTCTCCTCGCGTGCCTCGGCGGACATCCCCTGGGTGACGAACATCGATACCGGGTCGCCGGGGGCCGCCCTGAACAGGACGAACAGTATCGTCACGAACGCCCAGTAGGTGACGAACAGCTGCCCGATACGCCGGGCGATGTACTCTCTCAGTCCCATGTGTTCGACTCGTCACCTCCCCTCCGGGACCGCACGGCGTGCGGCCCCCGCGGTCGCTCGTCGGCGTCTCCACTGACCGGACGCGCCGACGTGCGTTCCCGTGTGTCCCATCGCTCACTCCTCCGGGTAGTGGAGCCGACCGTTCTGGAGCGTGTAGCCGGCCTCCTCAAGCGTCTGCTGGGCCCGGCCGAGGTCGTCGCCGAACTGCCGGACGTCCGGGTTGTGCCAGAACTCGTTGACCGCCGCCATGGGCGTGTGCGTCACCGTCCCCATGCCGTCGAGGACGGTGTCGACGATGTCCTGTTTCGGGATGCCGTCGGCGAGCGCGTGGCGGACGGCGACGTCGTCGAACGGCGCGCGGTCGAGCTGATAGTTGATGTGGTACCAGCCGTGGCTCTCGATGCTGCTGATCTCGACGTGGTCCACCTCCGAGTCGAGGCGGTTGACGGTGTCGGGGCCGGGGACCCACCCGATCATGTCGATGGACTCGTCCTCGAGGAGGCGGACCAGCCCGGACATGTCCGCCCCGGGCACCTTGAGGAGTTCGCCGACGACCGGCGGGTTGAAGTGGTCGGTGTACGCCTCGAGGCGCATCTCCTCGTCGCGGCGCCACTCGACGAACTGGAACGGTCCGCTGCCGACCGGTTCGGGGTTCTCCCAGTCGAGCGGGTCGGAGACGTCGTCGAGGCCGTCGGGGACCTCCTCCCAGATGTGCTGCGGGATGATGAACACCTGTCCGAGGCCGATGGGGATGAACGGGGCGAACGGCCGGTCGAGCGAGAACTCGAGCGACCAGTCGCCGGTGATCTCGATGCTCTCGATGGGGTCGGTGGCGGCGCCCAGCACCGGCGAGTACTCGTCGAGGTACTCGAACGAGAACTTCACGTCCTCGACGGTGAGGTCCTCGCCGTCGTGCCACTGCTGGCCCTCGCGGATGGTCACGCCGATGGTCGTCTCGTCGACCTCCTCGACGTCCGTCGCGAGCCACGGCTCGGGGAGCCCCTCCTTGTTGATGCGGACGAGGCGGTCGTAGATGAGCCGCATCGTCTGGGTGTCGTGGGTCGCCGCCCCGTCGGCGGGGTTGAGGTTGTTCACGTCGGAGGGGTAGCCGAGGCGTATCTGGTCGACGCCGTCGGCGGGCGTCGACTCGATGGCGGTCCAGAAGGACATCAGCCCCTCGCCCATCATCGTCACGACGTCGTCCAGCCGGTTGGCGTTGTACGGCATCGCCTGCCGCTGGTTCGCGATGGGCGTCCGGGGCTGGTCCTCGGCGAATATCTCCTGGCACCTGTAGACCGCCTCTTGACGCTCGTCGTCGTCGTAGCGCTCGCGCTGGGTCTCCGCCCACTCGTCGTACTCCTCGTTCTGGTAGTTCACGAAGTTCCGCCCCCCCTCCTGGTTCTGCGAGGAGTGGTGGAGGTCGTAACAGAAGACGTCCGGGTCGATGCGCTCGGCGCGCCCCGCCCAGTTGAGGGTGAACGAATCGAAGTCCTGCTGGGTCATCGCCTGGTCGACGATCTGGTTCCAGGCGAGCGGGTTGACGTTCACCTCGAACCCGAGTTCCCGCCACTGGTCGGCGATGAGCTGGCCGAACTCGTAGCGGACGGGGTCGTAGTCCGACGTCGTCACGATGAGTTCGATGGGGTCGACCGGGTCGCCCGCGCCGCCGCCCCCGCCGCCACCGTTGTTCGCACCGATACAGCCGGCGAGACCCAGCGTGAGTCCCGTCCCGGCGGCCCCGGCCGTCTTCTTCAGTACCGAACGTCGGGTAGTGTTACCTCGACTCATAACAATCCCTTCTGGAGTGCTGATTTAACTATTTTGGTAACTATACTGATATACTACTGATTAGGCGGACAGTACTACTGAGAACGGGATTTATTCGATATTCACTACCACAAACGAACTTCTATTTTTGTTCCGTAGTATCGATTCGCCGATTCTATTTATTTTTCTTCGATATTGAACGGAAATTATGTGGGTGACGGTAACGTTTACCTCCCGGTGGCGTGACGTGGAGTCGAGATGCCGAACTCCGACTTCGAGTCCTTCGACGAGATCGACGGCAAGATACTCCGCGTCCTCGCCGAGAACCCCCGGACCCCCTACTCCCGGATAACCGAGATACTCGCGGAGTCCGGCCACGAGATGAGCCCCGAAGGGGTCAGGTACCGGGTCGACAAGATCATCGACATGACGACGGTGTTCTTCCTCCTCGACCCGCAGGAACTCTCGTGGGAGATCCTCCGCGTCGCGGTCACCACGGAGAAGAGAGACGGGGCGAAGGAGGCGGCGTTCGACCTGCTCTGTGACCTCCCGTTCTGGCACGTCTCGCGTGGCATCGGGACCTTCGACTACTTCGCCGTCGGGAGCATCCTGTCGGTGCGGGACGCGGACGACCTGGTGACGACGGTGCGCGAGGCCGACTGCGTGAACCGGGTCGACTACCTCGTCGTCACGGGCCGGAACCAGGACATGGCCCAGTACCTCAACATGGAGTACCTCACCGCCGGCAGGGAGGACGACCAGTGACCGCCCGTCCCCGCGACGAGGTCCTCAGGCGATGCGGGAGGTGACGTCCGTCGAGGAGACCATCCCCACGTAGTCCTCGCCGTCGACGACCGGGAGGTGTTTGATACCGAGGCTGGTCATCATCGCGGCCACCTCCTCGAGGAGGATGGTCGGCGGGACGGTCTCGACCGACCGCGTCATCACCTCCGCGACCGGCAGGTCCGCCGTGTCGTGTCCCGCCGCGACGGCGTCGAGGACGTCCGTGCTCGTGACGATGGAGGGCGGACCGGTCGTCACGAGTAACGCGTTGATGTCGTTGTCGCGCATCGTCCGCGCGGCCTCTCTGACGGTCGCCTTCGACGATATCGTCTCCAGCGGCGTCGACATCACCTCTTCGGCACGGATTCGGTTGTCGAGGTCCATGCGTGTCAGTCTCTCGCGATATACTTGGTTCTTTGCCACGGCGCGGCGACCGGGGCTACTCGTTCGTGTAGGGTTCGTGGATGCGGTCCATCCGTGCCGCCATGACGAAGTCGGTCTTGTGGAGGCCGTCTATCTTGTGCGTCCAGAGTTCGACCCGGACCTCGCCCCACTGCAGGTGGAGGTCCGGGTGGTGCCACTCCTCCTCCGCGAGCTCCCCCACCTCGTAGGTGAACTCCAGGGCGTCGCGGAAGTCCGCGAACTCGTAGGTCCCCTCGAGGTGGTGGTCGTCGACGACCCGCCACACCTCGTCGTCGAGTTCGTCGAGGTACGCCGCGTACTCGGACTCGGTGAGTGGTTCGTCCTCGGAGGTACACGCTTCACACGGCTGTTGCGCGAGCGGTGTCGTCATGGGTCGCTGTACGCCATCGACGCCCTTGTACCTTCGTCTCACGCCCTCCTGACCGTCCACTGGACGAGTTCGAGGAGCATCGCGACGGCGACCGCTATCGTCGCCGGCAGGGAGTAACCCACGAGCGTCGTCACCGAACGCTCGAACGGCCGTCCGCTCGACGGCCGCCGCCGAGCGCGTGGGCCGGCTCTCGCTGTCGACCCGTGCCCCGATACCGACTCGGGGGTGTCGCCGACGACAGCGGCGGCCGCCGCCCGGGACAGGACGATTCGGAACCCGTCCGCGTTCCGGCTCGTCGCCTTGAGTTCGCCGACGTCGGTTCCCGCCGGCAGGGCGTCGATGTCAACCACCGCACGCAGCGTCGCCTCTACCCCCTCGAGCCTCGTCGCGTACATCCATCGGCCGTCCCCCGCCGTCCCCACCAACCGGACGGTGTTCCCGTCGGTCGTCGGGACGAGTCGAAGCGGGACTGTCTCGACCATACCCCCTCCCGGGGGGTTCCGGGTAAATGCTTTCTCCCCCCCGACCCAGTCGGACGATTCGCCGTCGATATCGCAGTGTACGAGAGCGCCTCGCTGGAACTACTAGCCGAGAGTTATTTTACTTTTAACATATAAATAATGTCACTATTCGTCTCCGGGTCGGACCGTCCCTCCTTACGACACCAGAAACGTCGTTACTGGGCGAAAGATTCGTTCTAGAGGAGCTTCTGCGACACGTGCCACGGGAGAGCTGTCTGCCGTGTTCCCTCGCGGTCGCTCGACGTCGAAACGCTTAGAGACGACGGTGTAGCGCTTATAGAGCTCCGAGACGTGCGATCTGACTACGACCGCGAGGCGAGCACAGCTTGATTCTCTCTTAAAAACAAGTCATATTTACCTATATAGTGGTGTATTGATGAATAGTCGCGCTCTGGTTCCCGTTGTGGTCCATCGGTCGGGCGTCGCGCGCAGCCGTGCGCTGCGGACGCGGTACGCTACCAGCGCGGGACGACTCCGACGACGTATTACAACAGTACAGTCGTAATACCAACTTACCCGTACGTGAGATTGATCTCGATGACGTTGGCCGTGCTCTTGATGAGCCGCGGGAGTTCCTCGGTGAACCACTCCCCGCGCATGCGGCTCTTCGGCCCCGAGACGCTCACGCCCCCCACGACGGTGTCGTCGGTGACGATGGGGGCGGCGACGCACTGGAGACCCTTGAGTCGCTCCTCGCGGTCGAATGCGTGTCCCTGCTCCTTGACGGCCTCGAGTTCCGCGAACAGTTCGTCGCGGTCGGTGATGGTGTGAGGCGTCGCCGCCGGGAGGCCGTGCTGGTCGATGATGGCGTCGACGCGCTCTTCGGGCAGGTGCGCCATGACCGCCTTGCCGAACGCCATCGTGTGGAGGTGGACGCGCTTCCCCTCGTAGGTGTCCATGTGGACCGCGTCCGACCCCTTCTCCCGGTAGATGAAGACGCCGCGACCGTGCTCCTCGACGAGGAGGTTCACCATCTCGTCGGTCTGCTCGGCGAGCTTGTCTATCTCCGGGGGGCCGACCCGCGAGAGGAGCCGTCGGTTGCGAGCGTACTCGCCGAGGTGGAGGAAGCGCAGGCCGACGTCGTAGGTACCGTCGCGCTTCACGACGTACTCGTTGCGTTCGAGCGTCGTCAGGTGGTTGTAGACGGTGCTCTTGGGCAGTTCGAGGTGATGTGCCAGTTCCGTCACCCCCGCTCCCTTGCGTTCCATGAGCGCCTCGATGATCCGAAAGCTGGTTTCGGTCGCTTGCACCGTCGGGGCGTTCGATTGCATAGCGTGTCTTCGCTGGTCGCACCCTTAGCTCCTCTGGCGAATCACACGTTCAGAAGAGCTGAACAGAATATATAGGAAAGTATGTCTGTGTTTACTACGTAGTAGTCTGAAAATAGAAACTACCACACTGCCCGTGAAAGACGGACGGATGGGCCGCCCGTTCGGTTCTGTTCGTGTCACTCTACTGTACTCCCGACCAACTGTTCACTCAGGCTGAACGGACGCGACCTCGACACTACTCGAACTGAACTGTAAAAGTACAAACTTCGTCCAACGTGCTTTCGATTCATTGTCCGTTACGTTAATGAACGTCCTCTCTGGGGTTGGAACGTCCGATAGAGGGCCGTTCAGTTGTGTGACTCGTCGACGTGTCCCACGCTCGACGGTCCCTCGGTGCGCGTGGCGGCCCGTCACTCTGCGGCCGATACTGCTCCGACAGGTTCGCTTAATATCCCGGGTCTCACTGTATCCCGTACGTTCGACCATGATACTTACGCACGTCGACGGGGGCCGGTGAGGGTGGCCGACGACGACAACGCCATCGCGGGGTTCACCATGCTCGCCCACGGGACGTTCCACACCTACGAGCTGTCGATTCCCATCTTCATCGTCATCTGGCTCGACGTCTTCGACGTCTCCGCGGCCGTCCTCGGGACCGTCATCGGTCTCGGCTACGGCCTCATCGGCGTCGGGGCGGTCCCCAGCGGTATCCTCGCGGACCGGTTCGGGTCGCGGACGCTCATCGTCGCGAGCGTCGTCGGTATGGCCGGGGGGTTCTTCCTGTTGAGCCTGGCGCCGAACGTCTACGTGCTGGCGCTCGCCATCATGCTCTGGGGGATGGCGGCGAGCATCTACCACCCCGCCGGCCTCTCGCTCATCAGCCGGTGTGCGACCGAGCGCGGGACCGTCTTCGCGTACCACGGCGTCGGCGGGAACGTCGGGACGGCGCTCGGCCCGCTCGTCGCGGCCCTCCTGCTCGTGTTCCTCGACTGGCAGTGGGTGGTCCGACTGCTCGCGCTCCCGGCCATCCCCGTCGTCCTCTTCGGGTCACGCATCAGCTTCGACGAGGCCATCGAGCCGTCCTCGACCGACGGCGGGAACGACTCGTTCGACCTCCGGTCCGTCCTCTCGCAGTCGCGCCTGCTGTTCACCGCCGGCTTCACGCTCGCGTTCGTCGTCGTCCTCCTCTACGGGACGTACTACCGCGGGTTGTTGACCTTCCTGCCGGACATGATCGCCGACCTCCCCCTGTTCGAGCCTATCTCCCTGTACGGTCGGACCGCGGAACCCGCCCAGTACGTCTACACCGGCCTGCTGATGGTGGGCATCCTCGGGCAGTACACGGGTGGGCGCGTCACCGACCACGTGCGGACGGAGTACGCGTTGCTCGCCGCGCTCGCGGCGCTGTCCGCCCTGGCGTTCGTCTTCCTGCCGTCGTCGACGCTCGGCGTCGCGCCGTTCCTGGTCGTCTGCGCGCTGCTCGGGTTCACCCTCTACGCGACGGCCCCCATCTATCAGGTCGTCATCGCGGAACGGGCCGACGAGACCGTCCACGGGCTCTCCTACGGCTTCACCTACCTCGGGATGTTCGGCATCGGCTCCGCCGGGGCGGCGCTCGCCGGGGCGCTGCTCACCTACTTCGACGCGCCGGTCCTGCTCGGGGTGCTCGGCGCCATCGCGGCGGCCGCGGCGCTCCTCTGCGTGGTGCTCCTCCGGCGAGCGTGAGCGCACGCCCGACCCGAGGTCCGTTCGCCGCGTCGCTCAGGCGACGCGGTTCCTGAGTTCCTCGCCGTCCTGGTAGCGCGCGACGTTCTCCTTCACCAGGTCCGCGATGTCGAGGTGGTAGCGGTTCGTCGCCGACCCCTTGTGCGGCGTGATGATGACCTCCTCCATGTCCCACAGCGGCGAGGACTCGGGCAGCGGTTCCGTCTCGAAGACGTCCGCGCCGGCGCCGGCGATGGCCCCCGACTCCAGCGCCGAGACGAGCGCCGACTCGTCGACGATGGGGCCGCGGGCGACGTTGACGAGGTAGGCGTCCTCGCGCATCGCGTCGAACTCCGCCTCGGCGAACAGGCCGTCGGTCGCCGGCGTGTGCGGCAGGGCGATGGCGACGAAACGGGCGTCGGCGACGGCGTCGTGCAGTTCGTCGGGGTCGAACAGTTCGGAGACGCCGGGGACGGGGTCGTCCGAGCGGCGCACCCCGACGACGTCCATGCCGAGCGCGTCGGCCCGCCGGGCGATGCCCTCCCCGATGGTGCCGAGGCCGACGACGCACAGGCGCTCGTTCTCGACGGTGAACGGGCGTTCGTAGTCGGGGGTGTACCACGCTCGCTCCCCCTGGTGGTCCCGGTAGAGGTGGAGGAGGCGGGCGAACGAGAGCATGAGGCCGACGGCCACCTCCCCGACGGTCGCGCCGTGGATACCGCTGCTGTTGGTCAGCGGGATGCCGGCGGCCTCGTACGCTTCGGTGTCGAACTCGTCGTACCCGGCGCGGGCGCAGTGGACCCACCCCGCGTCGAGGTACTCCGGCCGCGGCACGTAGGAGACGACGCCGTCGGTCGCCTCGTACTCCCGGCCGTCCCCGACGAGTTCGACCGGAATCGAGAGGTCGTCGAACGCCTCGACGAAGTCGTGCTTGGGGATGACGTTGTCGACCGACTCGTGGACGTACAGCTGTTCGAGGGGGGGCCGTTCGGACATGGTCGGCGGGTGCGGAGTGGACCGTATTGAAGCTTTCGAGGGGGCGGCGCGGCCATCCGGACGCGTGACCGGGGAAGGGGCAATTATCCGCACGAGTAGAAGGCTTTATGACCTCGGTGAAGAAGGACTGTAGATAATCGCCGGAGCGAAGTGAATCTCATGGATGTAAACACCGCAATCGCGAACGTACTGAAAGAGGAAGGAATCGACTACCTGCTCGGGTTCCCGAGCAACCCCCTGTTCGACACCGGCATCGCCGAGGACGTCGGCATCCGGACCATCATCACCCGCCAGGAACGTACCGCGGCCCACATGGCCGACGCCATCGGGCGGCTCTCCTCGGGCGACGACATCGCCGCGTTCGCCTGTCAGCACGGCCCGGGGACCGAGAACTCCATCGGCGGCATCGCCCAGGCCTACGGCGAGTCCGCCCCGATGGTCGCCATCCCCGCCGGCTACGACCGGGCGAAGACGGACGTCGACCCCAAGTTCAACTCGCTGCTCAACTACCAGCACGTCAGCAAGTCCTGCGAACAGCTCACCGACCCCGACGCCGTCGGCGAGACGATGCGCCGGGCGTTCAGCGCGGCGCGCAACGGCCGCCCCCGCCCCGCCGTCGTCGAGGTCCCGAAGGACGTGTTCTGGGAGGACGTCCCGAGCGGCCTCGACTACACGACCACCTCCGCGAGCCGCTCGGGGCCCGACCCCGAGAACGTCGAGTCGGTCGCCGACGTCCTCGCGGACGCCGAGCGGCCGGTCATCTACGCCGGCCAGGGCGTCCACTACGCGAAGGGCTGGGACGCGCTGACGGAACTCGCCGAGACGCTCGAGGCACCGGTCGCGACCAGCCTCAACGGCAAGAGCGCGTTCCCCGAGGACCACCCGCTCTCGCTCGGCGCCGGCAGCAAGAGCGAACCGGGGCAGCTCGCACACTTCCTGCGCGAGGCGGACGTCATCTTCGGCATCGGCTGCAGCTTCACCCAGACCGCCTACGGTATCACCGTCCCCGAGGGCAAGACCGTCGTCCACGCGACGCTCGACCCCACCGACATCAACAAGGACGTCGAGGCGGCGCACTCGCTCGTCGGCGACGCGAAGCTCACCCTCGAGGCGCTCGTCGAGGCGGTCGACGGTCGCGTCGAGGCGGACCGCGGTCGCTTCGACGACGTCGCCGCCGAGATCGAAGAGGTCCGGTCGGCGTGGCTCGCCGAGTGGGAGGGGAAGCTCACCTCCGAGGAGACGCCCATCAACCCCTACCGCGTCATCCACGAGCTGACGAACGTCGTCGACGCGAGCGAGACCATCATCACGGCCGACGCCGGCAACCCGCGTGACTTCCTCGCGCCGTTCTACGAGTGCACGGAGCCGCTCACGTACATCGGCTGGGGGAAGACCACGCAGCTCGGCTACGGCCTCGGGCTGGCGCTGGGCGCGAAGCTCTACCAGCCGGAGAAGCTCTGCATCAACATCATGGGCGACGGTGCCATCGGGATGACCGGCCTCGACTTCGAGACGGCCGTCCGCGAGGACCTCCCCATCCTGACCATCCACCTCAACAACTACGAGATGGCGTCCTACGACACGCCGTTCGGCGGCGACTTCGCCGACGTCGGGAAGGCGCTCGGCGGCTACGGCGAGCGCGTCGAGGACCCCGAGGAGGTCGCCCCGGCCCTCGAACGCGCCATCGAGAAGACGGAGGAGGGGACGCCCGCGCTGCTGGAGTTCATCACGGCCAAGGAGACGGAGCTGTCGCGGCCCGACCTCGAGTAGCGTCGCCCTCACGGGCGGCTCGATTCCTTCGCGCTCTGGCCTGTCCCGTCGGTGAACGGCGGTGCGCTCCGCTCTTCGAGACAGCGTCGCCGACGGGAACGTTTAAGCGGGGAACCCGGCATTGTCGTCTCATGGGTACCGAGAACACGGCTCGCGACCGGATACTGGACGGCATCACCGTCGTCGACCTGACGACGTTCGTGACCGGCGGCTTCGCCACCCTGATGCTCGCGAACCAGGGCGCGGAGGTCATCAAGGTCGAGCGTCCCGGCGCGGGCGACGACAGCCGCCACTCCGGCCCGCCGTTCGTCTCGACGGAGGGGTACGACGGCCCCGGGCGGTCGGCGTCCGACCACGGCGAGTCGCCGTACTTCTGGACGGTCAACTACGACAAGAAGAGCGTCGAACTGAACCTGAAGTCCGAGGCCGGCCTGAACGCGCTGTTCGACCTCATCGAGGAGGCGGACGTGGTCGTCGAGAACTTCCGTCCCGGCACCGCCGAACGCCTCGGTGTCGGCTACGAGAACGTCCGGGCCGTCAACGAGGACGTCGTCTACTGTTCCATCTCGGCGTTCGGCGAGACCGGGCCGTGGAGCGCGCGCCCGGGGTACGACCTGCTCGTCCAGGGGATGAGCGGCATCATGAGCGTCACCGGGCCGGAGGACGGCGACCCCGCGAAGGTGGGCCTCCCCCAGACGGACCTCATCACGGCGATGTGGGCCGCCTTCGGCATCCTCGGCGCGCTCTACCGCCGCGAGCGGACGGGCGAGGGCGAGCGCGTCGAACTCGGCATGCTCGACGCGGCGCTCCCGTGGCTCACCAAGCAGGCGGCGAAGGCGTTCGTCGGCGAGGCCCCCGGTCGCATGGGGACGAAAGACCCCGTCATCGCCCCCTACCAGAGCTACCCCACGGCCGACGGCTACGTCAACGTCGCCTGCGGCAACCAGAAGCTCTGGGAGGAGTTCTGCGAGGGTATCGGCCGGGAGGACCTCCTCTCCGACGAGCGCTTCACCTCGAACCCCGACCGGGTCGAGCACATGGACGAACTGGAGGCGGAACTCTCGGCGACGCTCCGCGAGCGCCCGACCGACGAGTGGGTCGACCTGCTCGCCGACGAGCGCGGCCTCCCGGTCGGCCCCGTCTACGAGGTGGGCGAGGCGCTCGACAACGAGCAGGTGAACGCGCGCGGCGTCGTCCGGACGCTCGAACACCCCGCCGCGGGCGAGATGCCCGTCATCGAACACCCGCTGAACTTCACGAGCGCGGAGAGCGGCTTCGAGGAGGCGCCGCCGCTGCTGGGCGAGGACACCGAGTCGGTGCTCCGGGCGGCGGGCTACGACGACCACGACATCGAGGCGCTCCGCGAGGCGGACGGCATTCCCGACCGGGAGTAACCGGTCTCCAACACGCCCTGCCGGCGATGGCGCAACAGTTATGTGCGACGACTGGTTGGGTGTAACACACACGCGGCGCCCGTCGTCGAGCACCCGAGCGCCGTCGCACGTCGTCGTTTTCCCACCGGTCGGGCCGACGGTCGACCGGGGACTGACGACCGACGACGAGCGACCGACACTGCCTCCGCGGCGGGCGTGACGACGCTGCAACACCACAGTCGAGTATAAATGGGAACACGCAACCAGACAGCAGACGGCGACCCGGCGACCGACAGTCGGGCGAACTACGACTACCGAAACGACACGACCGACCGGCCGGGCCTCGTCACGGACCTGGAGGCACGCGTCTCCGGCGACGTCCGCTTCGACGAGTACTCGAAGCAACTGTACGCGACCGACGCGAGCGCCTACGAGGTGACGCCCATCGGCGTCGTCTACCCCACGTCGACCGACGACGTGGCGTCGGTGATGACCTACTGTGCCGCCCGAAAGATACCCGTCCTCCCGCGCGGCGGCGGGACGAGCCTCGCGGGCCAGGCGGTCAACGAGGCCGTCGTCCTCGACTTCTCCCGGTACATGGACCGGATGGTCGACGTCGACCCGGAGGCGCGTCTGGCGCGGGCACAGTCGGGCATCACCCTCGGCGAACTCGACCGGACGCTCGAACCCCACGGGCTGAAGTTCGCGCCCGACCCGTCGACGGCCGACCGGAGCGCCCTCGGCGGCGCCATCGGCAACAACACGACCGGGGCGCACTCGCTGCTCTACGGCAAGACCGACGCCTACGTCGAGGAGATAGAGGCCGTCCTCGCCGACGGGAGCGTCGTCACCTTCGGAGAGCTGTCGGTCGAGGAACTGCGCGAGAAGGCCGACCCCGACGCCGACCTCGAAGCCGGCATCTACCACGAAGTCGTCCGGGTCATCGACGAGGAGGCCGAGGCCGTCGACGAGCGCTACCCGAGCCTGAAGCGCAACGTCTCCGGCTACAACCTCGACGTCCTCGTCGACGAGGCCCGGGAGGGGACGGTGAACCTCGCGCGCCTGCTGGTCGGCAGCGAGGGGACGCTCGCCATCGTCACCGAGGCGACCGTCTCGCTCGAACCCATCCCGGAGACGAAGGCGCTCGGACTGCTCACCTACCACAGCCTCATCGACGCGATGGACGACGTCGCCGCCATCCTCGACCACGAACCGGCCGCGGTCGAGGTGCTCGACGGCGTGCTGGTCGAACTCGCGCGCGGCCTGGAGGAGTTCAAGGACGTCATCGGCATCCTCCCCGACGAGACGGACACCTTCCTGCTGGTCGAGTTCTACGCCGACAGCGACGAGGAGCGCCGCGAGCGCGTCGAGGCGCTGCTCGCGGACCGCGTCGGCGACCTGGCGTTCGACGGCCTGGAGGCGTACGACCCCGCCACACAGAAGTCGTTCTGGAAGATGCGCAAGGCGTCGACGCCCATCCTGCTCTCGCGGACGGGCGACGAGAAGCACATCGCCTTCATCGAGGACATCGCCATCCCGCCGGAACACCTCACCGCCTACACCGCGGACTTCCAGCAGATATTCGAGGACCACGACACGTTCGGCAGTTTCTACGCCCACGCCGGACCGGGTTGCATGCACGTCCGTCCGCTCATCAACACGAAGACCGCCGAGGGCGTCGAGACGATGGTCTCCATCTCCGACGCGGCGACCGACCTCGCCGTGAAGTACGGCGGGTCGGTCTCTGGTGAGCACGGCGACGGCCGCGCCCGGACCCAGTGGAACCACAAGCTCTACGGCGACCACCTCTGGAACGTCTTTCGCGACCTGAAGTCGGCGTTCGACCCCGACTGGCTGCTCAATCCCGGGTCGGTCTGCGGCGACTTCGACATGAGCGAGAACCTCCGCTTCGGCCCCGAGTACGACTTCGAGGCGGGCTTCGACCCGACGCTCAACTGGGAGAACGAGAACGGCTTCCAGGGGATGGTCGAACTCTGTCACGGCTGCGGCGGCTGTCGCACCAGCCAGGAGGGGGCCGGCGGGGTGATGTGCCCGACCTACCGTGCCTCCCGGGAGGAGATAACGTCGACGCGCGGGCGGGCGAACATGCTCCGTCAGGCCATGAGCGGCGACCTCCCGGAGGAGGAACACCTCGACGTGGAGTTCATGCACGAGGTGCTCGACCTCTGTGTCGGCTGCAAGGGCTGTGCGAAGGATTGCCCGAGCGAGGTCGACATGGCCAAGATGAAGGTGGAAGTCGAGAACGAGTACCAGCAGCGCCACGGCTCCAGCCTCCGTACGAAGCTCTTCGCGAACATCGACCGCCTCTCGGTACTCGGCAGCGCCTTCGCCCCCGTCTCGAACTGGGCGAGCAAGGTGCCGGGGTCGCGCCTCCTCATGGAGAAGACCGTCGGCATCGCCCGCGAGCGCTCGCTTCCCGAGTTCCACCGCGAGTCGATGGTCGACTGGTTCGAGGCCCGCGGCGGGTCGCGCGTCTCGCGCGCGGAGGCCGACCGGAGCGTCCTGCTCTTTCCCGACACGTACACCAACTACAACAGCCCGAAGGCGGGGAAGGCGGCCGTTCGCGTCCTCGAAGCCGCGAACGTCCACGTCCGGGTTCCCGACGACGTGACCGGGAGCGGTCGGCCCGCCCACTCCAAGGGACTGCTCGGGAAGTCGCGCGAGCAGGCCCGAGAGAACGTCCGGGCGCTCGCCCCCGAGGTCCGCGACGGGTGGGACGTCGTCGTCGTCGAGCCGTCGGACGCCGTCATGCTCCAGTCTGACTACCTCGACCTCCTCTCGGGGAGCGACGTCGAGACGGTCGCGGCCAACGCCTACGGCGTCATGGAGTACCTCGACACCCACCGCCTCGACGAGGCCATCGAGTTCGGTGCGGTGAGCGAGTCGCTCACCTACCACGGCCACTGTCACCAGAAGGCGACGAAGAAGGACCACCACGCGGTGGGCGTCCTCCGCCGTGCCGGGTACGCCGTCGACCCGCTCGACTCGTCGTGCTGCGGGATGGCCGGGACGTTCGGTTACGAGGCCGAACACTACTCCATGAGTCAGGCCATCGGGAACATGCTGTTCGAGCAGATAGCCGAGAGCGACGGGGACAGCGTCACCGCGCCCGGCGCGTCCTGCCAGACACAGATCGGCGACCACGAGGGCGAGAAGCCGCCCCACCCCGTCGAGAAACTCGCCGCCGCGCTGGCCTAGAGGCCCAGAATCCGTTTCGGGTTCTCGTAGACGACGTTTCGCACGTCTCCCGGGTCGACGCCCAGTCTGAGGAGGTCGAGCGTCATCCGCCGCATCGTCAGCGCCGCGTCGTCGGCGTACAGCCCCGCGAGGAGGTCCGAGTCGACGAGCACGCGCTCGGAGCCGTACGCCTCGATGACGCCGGCGACGTCCTCGGGGCCGACGGCCTCCGTCTTCCGGACCAGCGAGAAGCTCAGGTAACAGCCCGTCTCCTCGAGGACGTACTCGGCGATGTCGGGGTGACCGTGGTCGATGACGACCTGTTCGTGGGCGAGGCCGGCCTCGTCGGCGACGGCCACGTCCATCTCGGCCGCCTGCCGCTTGGCGGTGGGGAGGTCGAACGTCGGGGCGGGGTCGGCGTCCGGAGCGCCCCCGTAGTCGAACTTGTGGGAGAACGTCCGCCCGAACTGCGCGGGCACCGACCCCGGCCCCTCGCGGTTGCCCGGCGTGTGGAGGATGACCGGCAGGTCCTGTTCGTCGGCGACGTGCATCTGTTCGCGGAGCACGTCTCGCTGGTCCTCGATGGGCCACGCGCTGACCGACTGCACCGGGTCGATGCCCGTCTCGCCGATGGCGACCACTTCGTCTAACTCGCAGTAGTCGGGGAGCACCGCCAGCAGGTCGTCGGTCCCCTCGATTCGCGCGCCGAAGTGGATGCCCGTCGCGAGGTGGACGTCGAAGAAGTGGTTGCGCGACACCTCGCCGGCCCGGCGGAGCGCCTCGTCCCAGAGGAACCGCCAGTCGTCGGGCTGGATGGGCCGGTAGGGGACCTGGAAGTACGACGCCGCTATCATGACCACCGCGTGGGCCCCGCTGGCGTCCATCTTCTCGTGGTGCTCCCAGCTCAGCGTCCCGGTGTGCTGGTGGATGTCTATCCAGGGGATGTCCTTCGCCTCGGGGGGGTAGGGGCGCTCGTAGTCGGCCGCCTCGTCGCTGATGGCCGCCGTCGGTCGCTTCGTTGGGTAGTCACTGTCTCCCATGTGAGAGTCGAGAGGGAGAAGGAGGTATTAACCGTGGGTGGTCGTGGTCGGCGCTCCGCCGTCAGGGCGAGCGGTCGCCGAACGCGCCGTCGGTCGTCCACTCGTCGAGGCTCGTCTGGTCGCCGGCCACCTCGGCGAACACCTCGTCGGTGTGCTCGCCCAGTCGGGGGGCGGGCGTCCGGACCGTCGCGTCGTAGTCCGGGAAGTTGACGGGGTGGCCGGGCAGGAGACACGACCCCCAGTCCGGGTCGTCGTGTTCGACGACGAGGTTCCGGGCGCGGCTCTGTTCGTGGTCCGCGATGTCGGCCACGTCGTTGATGGGGCCGTTGGGGAAGCCGTACTCCGTGAGCCGGTCGAGCCAGTGGTCGGTCGGCTCCCCCGCGAACTCCTCCTGGATGATTCCCGTGACCGTCTCCTCGTTGGCCTGGCGGTCGTCGTTCGTCGGGTAGTCGCGTAGCTCCTCGCGGCCGAGCATGTCGACGAAGTCGCCCCAGCGGTCGTCGCTCGGGACGCCCGTGACGACGTAGCCGTCGGCCGTCTCGAACACCTGGTACGGGACGAGCGTCTGGTGGGTCGTCCCCTGGGGACCGGGGACCTCGCCGGTCATCGAGTAGTTCGTCAGGTACTCGTTCATGAGGACGACGATGGAGTCGAACAGGCCGACGTCGAACTTGCCGGTGAAGTCCTCTGCGACCCGGTCGCGCTCGTAGAGCCGTGCGAGGATACCGATAGCCGCGAACATCCCCGTCGTGAGGTCGCCGATGGCCTGCCCGACCTTCACGGGGTCGCCGCCCTCCGGCCCGGTGACGCTCATGATGCCGCCCTCCGCCTGGAGGATGAGGTCGAGGCCGGGCTTCTCGCGCAGCGGACCGGTCTCGCCGTAGCCCTTGATACTGGCGTAGACGATGTCCGGGTTCAGCGAGGTGACGTCGTCGTAGCCGATGCCGAGTTTGTCGGTGACGCCGTAGCCGAAGTTCTCGACGAAGACGTCCGCCTCGGCCAGCAGGGAGAGCGCGGCGTCGGTGCCGGCGTCGGTCTTGAGGTCGAGCGTGACCGAGCGTTTGTTCCGGTTGTTCGCCATGAAGTAGCCGGACTTGCCGTCGGGGCCGACCCCCTGGCTCCGGGAGGGGTCGCCCACGCCGGGGCGCTCTATCTTGACGACGTCGGCGCCCATGTCGGCGAGCAGCGCGCCGCAGAACGGGCCGGCGCGGTGGCCGGTCATCTCGACGACCCGGAGGTCGCCGAGCGGGCCCTCACTCATCGCCCTCGTTGAACTCGTCGACCAGGCGCTCGCGCTCCTCGGTGGCGAACTGCTCCCACCAGAGGTCGGCCTCGAACTCGCGGGCGGTCGCCTCGTCGGGGGCCTGTGCGGCCTGGTTGAGCGCGCGCTTCGAGTTCTTCACCGCGAGGCGACCGGTGTCCTGGATGCCGTCGATGATGCTCTGGACGGTGGCGTCGAGGTCCTCGCGGGGGACGGCGTGGTTGACGAGGCCGATGCGTTCGGCCTCGTCGGCGTCGATGAACCCGGCGGTGTAGACGAGTTCCTTCGCCTTCGCCTCGCCGACGAGTTCGATGGCGCGGCGGTTCGACCCGCCGGTGGGAATCTGGCCGATGTTCGCGGTGGGGACGCCGAACTTCGCGTCCTCGACGGCGACGCGGAGGTCGCAGTACATCGCGAGGATGAGGCCGCCGCCGACGCAGTAGCCGTTGATCTTCGCGATGACCGGCGCGTGACACTCCCGCGTCTTGCGGTACATGTCGTAGAAGAGGTCCTGGCGGTCGCGCTGTCTGGGGTCGTGTTCCTCGGGGGTGCCCGCGTACTCCGTGATGTCGGCGCCGGCGGAGAACGCCTTCTCCCCCTCCCCGGTGAGGACGACGACGTCGATGGAGCGGTCGAGTTGAATCTCGTCGAACGCCCGGGTGACGTCGTGCATGACGTCGTCGTTCAGGGCGTTGTACACCTCCGGGCGGTGGAACTCGAGGGTCGCGACACCGTCTTCGACGTCGACGGTGATACTCTCGTAGGCCGAGTAGCGTGCCATGTGTCTGCAGGCCGTGGGGGGGAGAAAAAGATTATGTCATCGCCCTCCCCTGATTCGGCAGTTGCTGACGACATCCCAAGCCTTTAGCCCTTCTCGTCGGCTCTGAAAGGTATGTCTTACCGGATAGCGACCATTCCCGGGGACGGTATCGGCCCGGAAGTCGTCGACGCGACGCTCCCGCTCTTCCAGACCGCCGCGAACACCCACGGCGTGGACGTCGAGTTCGTCGGCTACGACTGGGGGAGCCAGCGCTACCTCGAGGAGGGGGCGATGATGCCCGACGACGGCCTCGACCACCTAGCGGACAAGGACTCCATCCTGCTCGGCGCCGTCGGTCACCCGGAGGTCCCCGACCACGTGACGCTCCACGGCCTCCTGCTCCCGATTCGCAAGGGCTTCAACCAGCAGGTGTGCAAGCGTCCCGCCATCCTCTTCGACGGCGTCGAGAGCCCCCTCCGGGGGTACGAGGGCGGCGACATCGAGTTCACCGTCTTCCGCGAGAACACCGAGGGCGAGTACTCCGACATCGGCGGGCGCGAGCACGTCGGCTTCGACCACGAGGTGGCGGTCCAGAGCGCGATGTTCACGCGGGCCGGCACGGAGGCCATCCTCCGGGCCGCGTTCGAGGCCGCCCGGGAGCGCGAGGGGCACCTGACGAGCATCACGAAGTCGAACGCGCAGGCGTTCAGCATGGTGTTCTGGGACGAGGTCGTCGCCGAGGTGGCGGCGGACTACCCCGACGTGGAGGTGGAGAGCCTGCTGGTCGACGCCGCCAGCATGGACTTCATCCGCCGCCCCGAGGAGTTCGACGTGGTCGTCGCCTCCAACCTCTTCGGCGACATCCTCACCGACATCGGTGCCATCGTCACCGGGAGCATGGGGCTCGCACCGTCGGGCAACATCAACGTCGACGGCGACTACCCCTCGATGTTCGAACCGGTCCACGGGAGCGCCCCCGACATCGTCGGACAGGGCGTCGCGAACCCGCTCGCGACGGTGCTCTCCGGCGCGATGCTGTTCGAAGACCTCGGCGAGGAGGCCGTCTCGGAGGCGCTCTGGGCGGCGGTGCGCGACCTCCTCGCGGACGGGGACGCGCCCCGGACGCCGGACCTCGGCGGCGACGCGTCGACGGTCGACGTCGTCGCGGCGCTGGAGACACGGCTCTGAGCGAGCGGCGGTCGAAGGAACGGGAGTCGTCTCTACTGGTCGGTGTCGGGTTTCACCATGACGACGGGCGTCTCGGCCGAGAGGATGACCGACTGGGAGACGCTCCCGAAGAGCGCCTTCCCGACCGCCGAGCGCTTGCGCCCCGCGACGACGATGTACTCGGCTCCCACCCGCGTCGCGTAGCTGACGATTTCGTCGGCCGGGTCGCCGACCAGCCCGACGGGCTCGGCGTCCGCGTCGGCGTCCTGTATCGCTTCGGTGGCGATTTCGGTGGCGATGGCCTCTATCTCCTCGACCGGGACGGCGGAGCCGGTCTCGCTGACGTTCGTCCGCTGGAGCGAGACGAACTCGTCCCGCGTCAGGACGTGTACCGCGTGGACGGGTTCGTCGAACGCCTCCCCGAGGCGTCGGGCCTCCGCGATGATATCGCTCGCTCGGTCGGTCCGGTCGACTGCTGCAACGATTGGCATGGTACCCGTTCTATCGTCGGGCCATATAAATGAAGGGGGCGTCCGGTCCCCCTCGGTGTCGTCGTCGTCGAGGAACCGTGGGTCTCCGGAGGGTCTGATAATATACTGTCACGAATGGCCGACGGTCCAACGGAAAGTTTTATTATATATCTCTATAAATCACCAGAGAGACCCGGTGGCAAGGTACGACGTAACAGGCACCATGTACGTTCCGTGCGTTCGACGATGCGGTTCGTGTCCGTTACGCTGGTACGACAAGCGGGCGGTTGTCACGCGGGGTCACGGACGGACCAACGAACGAAAATGTCAGACGACAACCCACTGAGACAGGGAGACAGATGAGCGACAAACCAAACGACACAGGACAGTCGGACAGTAGTGGTATCGGGTCGACGATAGACAGACGGCGGTTCCTGCAGGCCGGTGGTGCCGCGTCGGTCGCCGCGCTCGCCGGCTGTATGGGCGGTGGCGGTGGCGGCGGTGGCAACGGCGACGACAACGACAGCGGTAACGGAAGCGGCGGCGGCGGTGGCGGCGGCGGTGACGGCTGGGACCCCTCCCAGTCCATCCGCTACATCGTCCCGTACGACGAGGGCGGCGGAACAGACGTGTACGCCCGCGGTATCGTCGAACAGCTCATCGAGGCCGAGGGCGAGGAGGTACAGATCGACAACGTCCCCGGCGCCGGCGGGCTCAACGGCTTCGGTCAGCTGATGCGGGCCGATCCGGACGGCCACACTATCCTCGGCAGCGCGACGCCGCTCGAGGTCGCCCCGCAACTGCTCGAGGACCCCGGGTTCGACCAGCGCGACGCGAGCGGTATCGGCGTCTTCGGCCGGTCGGCCTGGTGTCTCGTCGTCAACGAGCAGTACCAGGACGAAGTCGAGACGTTCGACGACGTCATCGAGAAGTACAACTCCGGCGAGTGGGAGAACATCGGCGTCCAGTCCCCCGGGAGCTCCCAGGACATCATCGTCCTGCTGGCGAAGTACGAACTCGACGAGTACGACTGGCAGTGGACCCAGCGCGTCACCTACACCGGGACGGGCCCCATCGCACAGGCGGTGGCCAGCAACGAGGTCCCCGCCGGTATCGGGACGGACGCGGGGACGCGGTCCACCGTCGAGGGCGGGAACATCTACCCCGTCGTCTCCTTCGTCAGTGACGGCACCGACGTCTACCCCGACCTCGACTCGGTGACCGACCTCGACTACCCGGAGATAGACTTCGTCGGCGGTCTCAGCCGTGGCATGTTCGCCCCGCCGGAGACGCCCGACGAGATCATCGAACACCACACCACGGCCCTCGAAGAGGCCATCAACGACGACCGGACCACCGAGTGGACCGACGAGACCGGCAACCCCACGTTCTACGAGGGGCCGGACGCGGCCAACGCGATCATCACGGACGCCTTCGAGGCCTACGACGAACTGAACGTCATCGACCTCGTCGAGGAGAACTCGGACTAACCCCCGAACCGAAATCTTTATCGGTTCACTATCAGCCACATAATCCATGACATTGAGAAGCAAAGTGGAAGTGATAACTCCAGAGCATATCATGCTCGTATCACTGATAGCGCTCGGGACGGTCTTCTACGTCGTACCGGACGTCGAGGATTACGCGCGCAACGCATCGATCTTTCCACAGTACACGGGGGCGTTCGTCATCATCGGCAGTCTGCTGTTACTGTTCGGTAAGTACCTCCCCGGACCGCTCCAGAAGTTCGTCACCGAGGAGGTGAGCATCACGAGCGGGGACACGACCAAGGAGTTCGCCCCGAGTGCAGAGGAAGAAGACGACGTCGAAGAAGACGACGACGAGCCACGCGAGACCATCGGGACGGACCTCGGCTACCACATCAACGACACCGTCGTCATGATGGTGTTCTCGACGCTGTACCTCGTCGTTGGCTACGCGGCCGGGATGCTGTACGTCACCCCCCTGTTCATCATCGCCTACACACAGTGGTTCAAGGTCCGCTGGGTGGTGAGTATCTTCCTCGCCGTTCTGGCGACGGTCATCATCTATCTCTTCGTCGAGTACCTGCTGATTCCGTTCGACCAGGGGCAGTACATCTTCACGTCGGGGCTGATATAGATGCTCCCCGTCCTGCCGCTCCAGAACGCGGTCTCGTCGCTGGTCGAGGGTATCGGCATCGCACTCACGCCGTCGATACTCCTCTGGATGGTGGTCGGCCTCGTCCTCGGGATGGTCCTCGGGGCGCTCCCGGGCATCGGCTCCCCGGTCGCGATGGCCATCGTCCTCCCACTCACGCTCCCGCTGCCGGCCGAGGCGGCCATCATCCTGCTGGTCGCCATCTACAGCGGCGCGATGTTCGGGGGGAGCGTCGCCGCCATCCTGCTCAACGCGCCGGGGACGGAGTCCGCCGCGGCGACGACGCTCGACGGCTACCCGATGGCGAAGAGCGGGCTGGCGAAGAACGCCCTCGCCATCGCGACGACCGCCTCCGCGCTCAACGGCTTCGCCGGCGCGGTCATCCTCGTCATCCTCTCGCCGGTACTCATCGGCGCGGTGCTCGCGTTCGGGTCGCCGGAGTACTTCCTGCTCGCGCTCCTCGGCATCTCGCTCATCACCATCGTCACCGACGGCTCCATCGTCAAGGGGCTGGTGTCGGGCGCCTTCGGGCTGATGATTTCCACCATCGGGGTGGCCATCTTCAGTCCGACACCGCGGTTCGCCTTCGGGCAACTCTCGCTGTACGAGGGCATCAACTTCGTCGCCGCCCTCATCGGCATGTTCGCGTTCGCCGAGATGATGAAACTGGCCGCCCAGAAGACCATCTCCGAGGAGGCGGTCGAACTCGGCGGGAGCATCACCGAGGGTATCAAGACGGTGTTCAGGTACCCGAAGTCGATGGTGAAGGCACTCGTCATCGGGCTCGGCATCGGGATGGTCCCCGGGTCGGGCGCGACGACGTCGACGTTCGTGGCCTACGCCGAGGAGGCTCGCTCGCGCGTCGAGGGGGCCTTCGGGGAGGGTGACCCTCGCGGTATCATCGCCCCCGAGGGGGCGAACAACCCGACGGTCAGCGGGTCGCTCATCCCGACGCTGTCGTTCGGTATCCCGGGCAGCGGGTCGACCGCCGTCCTGCTCGGCGGCATCCTCATGCACGGCCTCCAGCCGGGGCCGGTGCTGTTCGAGGAACAGCTCTCGTTCACCTACGCCATCTTCGTCTCGCTGTTCCTCGGTAACTTCGTCATCCTCGCGGCCGGGTACACGGTCATCCCCTACGCGAGTCGCATCACCGACCTGGACACGAACGTCATCATCCCGATGGTCGTCGTCCTCTCGTTCGCGGGCGCGTACACGCTCGCCGACAACTGGGTCGACGTCGTCGCGGTGCTCGTGCTCGGTATCTACGGTTTCTACATGGTCAAGTACAACTACTCGGTCATCGCGTTCGTCCTCGGCATCGTGCTGGGGCCCATCGCCGAGCAGAACCTCTTCAGGGCACTGAGCATCTCGGGCGGCGAGTGGAGCATCTTCTACACCCGCCCCCTGTCGGCCGCCATCGTCGTCGCCATCGTCTTCGTCCTGTTCGGGCCGTTCATCAAACCGTACGTGAGTCGGGGTATCGACCGCATCTCGTCCTGACCGACGGACGACCCGACCCACGCCGTTTCTTCTCGCGCTCCGCGCCGTCCTCGCCTCCCGGAACACTCGCTCACTCGCTGTTTCTCGCGTGCGTGCGCGCCAACTCAGCATTACGGTACTCACCTACACCGAGGCGTACAGCGACTCCTCCACCCCTCACCGCACGACGACCTCGCCCCGGGAGTCCGTCGAAGGGACACCGCACAGTTATGAGACGGTCCTCCATACCACGCGTATGGACTCGGAACAGGTCACGACGGTGACCGTCGACTCGTACTCGACACTGGTAGACATCGACTCGCAGGAGCCCGTTCTGGCGGAGTACGTCGACGACATCGAGGACGCGGCGAGCGTCTCACAGCTCTGGCGCAGCCAGTACCTCCAGTACTCGATGATCGCGAACGACATCGACGCCTACCGGCCGTTCTGGGAGCTCATCGGCCAGGGATTGCGCTACGCGCTCGAAGCCCACGGTCACGACGTCCCCGAAGACGTCCGCGACGACATCAGACGCGTCGTCTACGAGGAGCGCCTCGCCGTCTTCGACGACGTCGGCGACGGCATCCGGCGCATCACCGACGCGGGCTACGAGGTGTACGTCCTCTCGAACGGCACCCCCGAGATGCTCGCCCACCTCCTCGCGGCGGCCGACCTGGAGGACGTCGTCACCGACGCCGTCAGCGCCGACGAGGTGGAGACGTACAAGCCGGACCCGGGCCTCTACCGCCACGCCGCCGACCGGACGGACACGCCCATCGAGGAACTCCTCCACGCCTCCGGCGGCACGATGCGCGACGTCTGGGGGGCGAAACACGCCGGGATGCAGACGGCGTGGGTCTCGCGGCCGGACCAGCACCTCCCGACGGAGACGCTCGGTCCGGCGCCCGACGTCGTCGTCGAGGACTTCCACGACCTCGCGGACCGACTCGATTAGACGCTGTCGTGCTTGCGCGCGGCGCCCGCCCCCGTCGCCGTCGCTCTTCGATTGAACTAGCGTAGCCACTCCTCGTCGAAGACGACCCTCGGAGACGAGTCTCTTTCGCCTCACCACCATCGAGGCCCACCCGTCACCGGCCGGCGTGTTCGACGACGAGTTCGACGAACCGGTCGACGCCGTTCGGGCGGGGGGTGGGTGCCTCGACCCGGTCGAGGAGGGAGACGACGTCATCGACGGACGCGGCGGCGTAGAACCCCACGTCGTCGGCCAGCGCGCGAACGACCCCGCGCTGTTCGGAGGTGTGGGGGAGGACGATACAGGGGGTCCCGGCGACGGCCGCCTCCATCACCGTCGAGTAGCCGCTGCAGACGACGACGGTCGCGCGCTCGATGTAGGGCTGGAGCGACGGTGCGACCGTCCAGTCGTCGCCCCCGACCAGCGTCACCGAGCGCCCCCGCCGTTCGAGCGCCGTCCGGAGGCGGTCCTCGCTGACGGTGAACGCGCTGGGGACGACGAGCACGTCGACGGACGCGTCGAGCGCGCCGCCGGCCGGGGCGATGGGCGGGACTACCTCGGCGCCGGGGATGGTCGGCGCGCCGGTCCACACCTTCGGGAGCGCGAACAGTTCGGCGGTCGCGACCGCGAAGCGGTTGCGGACGCGCGCGCCGACGCGCTCGGCGGTTGTCGTGTAGAACCCGGCGGGGTCGTGCGTGAGGTAGTAGTAGGGCGTCCGCGTGAGGGTGGCGGCGACGGCCGCGGAGATGTCGTCGGCGACGAGGAACGCCGGGCGCTCGCGGCGGAGCCACCCGGCGTAGTCGCGCACCCGGCCGGTCAGGGCCGGGGCCGCCCCCGCGAGCGCGGTTACGGGGTTCCCGCGCTGGTAGCCGTCGATGAGGTCGACGGGCGTCGGCTCGTACTCCCGGTAGCCGTTGCGTTCGACGAAGGTGCGTCCCGGACCGCCCCCGGCGAGGACCGTCTCGTACCCCGCCGTCTCGAGCGCCCGGGTGACCGCGAGCATCCGACTCGCGTGTCCCGCCCCTTCGCAGTAGTGGGCGACGGCCACCCGCGTCCCTCGGTCGGTCACGTCCGGTTACACGGCCGGAGGCCTCACAAGTACTGCGCTTTCGGCGCGTCAGACGTGAACACTATTGCGTCGCGGCGAGAGGGACCAACGGATGAAGCAACTGCTCTCCGCGGCGTCCCGGAACCTCCGGTACGCCGGCGTCGACGCCGTCCGGGAGGTGCTCTGGCGGACCTACCTGTCGGTGCGTCCCCGGACGCCGGCTGACCCGGTGCTCGACGCCGACTGGGACCTGCTGGTGGTGCTCGACGCCTGCCGGGCGGACCTCTTCGAGACGGTCGTCGCCGACGGCGACTACGACTTCGAGGCGGGGCAGACACGCATCTCGCCGGGGAGTTCGTCCGTCGAGTGGCTGGCGGCGGTGTTCGGCGACGCGCCCCCCGGCGCGCTGGCCGACCTCGGGTACGTCACCGCCAACCCCTACAGCGAGGCGCACCTCGACGCCGAGGCGTTCGGCCTCCTCGACGAGGTGTGGCGCGACGCCTGGGACGCGGACCTGGGGACGGTCCCGCCGCGGCCGGTCACCGACCGGGCCGTGGCGGCCGCCCGCGAGGCCGCCCCCGATCGGCTGGTCGTCCACTACATGCAACCGCACTTCCCGGCCATCGCGACGGGGACCGGCGAGCGCCGGACGGCCGAGGCGTGGGGCGACGAACCGATGTCCATTTGGGAGGACCTCCGCTTCGGGGGCGACGCGGACCGGGCGTGGGCCGACTACCGCGCGAACCTCGAACTCGTCCTCGAGGAGGTCACGGCGCTCCTGTCGAACGTCGACGCCGACCGTGCCGTCGTCACGGCGGACCACGGCAACGCGTTCGGCGAGCGCCACATCTACGGCCACCCGGGGGGCGTCGACCTGCCGTGCCTGCGTGAGGTGCCGTGGTGCGAGACGAGCGCGACCGACCGGGGGACTCGTACGGTCCCGACCGACCGCCGGAGCGAGCGGACGACGGTGGACGCGGACGCGGTCGACGCGCGCCTGCGGAGCCTGGGGTACCGGACGTGAGCGCCGACGCCCCCGGGACCGACGGCGAGCGCGAGGCCCCCCCGAACCTCCTCGTCGTCTGTGTGGACTGCCTGCGCGAGGACGTCCTGCGGACCGACCGGACGGTGACGCCGTTCCTCGACGACCTGCGCGAGCGCGGGCTCGCGTGTACGGAGCTGTACGCGACGGCGACGACGACGACCCCCTGCGTCGCCAGCCTGCTGACCGGCACCTACTCCGAGCGCAACGGCCTGCGCTCGTTGCGTCACGGCGAACTCTCGGCCGACGTCCGGTCGCTCGCCGAACTGCTCTCTGACGCCGGCTACCACACGGAGGCGCACGTGACCGGGCCGTTGCTCCCCGAGACGGGGCTCGACCGCGGGTTCGACGTCTACCGACACCGTCCCGAGTCGGCGTCGGTGTTCGGGTCGTGGGGCGAGGAGGCGCGCGCGCGTCTCGCCGACCTCACCGACCCGTTCGCCGCGGTCGTCCACCTCTGGGAACTCCACGAGGACGTCGAGGTGCCGGACGCGTACGACCGCCCGCGCTACGGCGCGACCCCCTACGCCCGCGCGCTCTCGGCGCTCGACCCGCAGGTGCGGTCGCTCGTCGACGTCGTCCCCGACGACACGCTGGTCGCCGTCGTCGGCGACCACGGCGAGAGCATCACCCACCGACACAACCCGGTTCGCCTGCTCGTCAAGTCCCTCCGGGACGCGCTGCGGTACTACGGCGGCGTGGACACGCGGCCGGCGGTGAACCGGCTCAACCGGGCGCTCGACGGGTTCGGGCCGGACGTCCGCGACCGGTTCGTCGAGAACGGCCACGGCGAGAACGTCCTCGACGCGACGACGAACGTCCCCTTCGTCCTCGCGGGGCCGGGCGTCGAGGCGGCGACCGTCGACGCGCAGGTCCGGCAGGTCGACGTCCTCCCGACGCTGCTCGACGCGCTCGACCTGCCGGTGCCGGCGGTGGACGGCGAGCCGATTCGGGCGGACAGCGAGGAGCGCCCGGCGTACATGCGTGCCTGCGGCGCGTCGCTGCACGGCGAGCGCAACTGGGCGCGGGGGGTTCGCCTCGGCGGGGCGAAGTACGTCGAGTACCCGAACCGCGACTGGTCGCCCGAGGTGTACGACCTGCGGGCCGACCCCCGGGAGCTGACACCGGTCGACGACCCCGCCCTGGCGGCGCGCCTCGAACGCGAACTCCCGCCGCCCGGGCGGCCGCCGGCCGACGAGACCCGCCTCGACATCGACGACCACCTCCGCGACCTCGGCTACCTCTAGCGGACCACCCTGACGCCGAGGGCGGCGGTCGCGGCCGCACCCACCGACGTCGTCAGGAGGTAGCCCCCGACGCTGTGGACGAGGACGGCGGCGACGACCGTCGACGCGGGCGCCCCGGTGAGGAGGGTGAGCAACCCCACGTTGACCGCCTCGGTCCCCCCGAGACCGCCCGGCGTCGGGACGGCGCCGCCGAGCGTCCCCAGCGGGACGACGAAGAACGGGAGCACCACCGGTATCGACGCCCCGAGCGCGAGGAACGTCGCCCAGAGGCCGACCGCCTGGAACGCCCACCCGAGCGCGGAGAGGCAGACGGCCGCGGCGAGGCGGCGGCGGTCGGCGGCGACGCGTTCGACGGCCGCCCGGAACCCGGCGACGCGTGCGCCGACCGCGCCGCGCTCCGGGAGCGACACGAAGGGGACGACGGCGGCGAGACGCCGCCACGCGCCCTCGACGGCGGCACCGAACAGTCGCTCGACGCCCCGCCGTCGCCGCCACCCGAGGACGGCGAGCGTGGGGAGCGCCACCGCCAGCACGAGGACGACCGCGGGCGCGAGGCCCAGTCGGTCGCGGACGGCGGGCGTCCCGGTCAGCGCGTAGTACGAGACCCCGACGGTGACGAACGAGAGCGACGGCACGACGTTGATGGCGTCGAGGCTGGCGACGGAGGCGAGGCCGACCTCGTAGTCGGTGTCGACGGTCCGCGAGAGCAGCCACGCGGTGACGGGTTCGCCGCCGGCCTGCCCCAGCGGCGTGACGTGGTTCGCGAAGCCCGCGGCCGCGTGGACGAGCAGCGCCTGTCCGAGCGAGGCGTCGACGGCCTGGGTGCACAGCACGTTCCACAGCGCGAACCCCCAGGCGACGTTCCAGAGGAGGACCGTCGCGGCGACGGCCGCGAGCAGCCACGGGTCGCCGTCGACCACGGCGTCGACGACGGCCCGGGCGTCGGTGAGCCAGAGCATCACCGCGAAGACGGCGAGCGCCGCGAGGACGCCGCCACCGGTCGTGATGAGGGTCTCCCGTCGCACGGTTGCGCTGGGTCGCCCGCTCCCATCAGTGTAGCGAAGCCGCTCGCGCCGCTTCCGTGGAAAAAGCTATCGGTGTCGGAGTACTTCGTCGGGTACGGAACCCGATGGACCGCACGCGAGCCTCCCGTCGTCTCCCCCCGGCGGGGGACGACCGGTCGTCGGCCCCCTCCGGACGACCGTCTCCCCCTCCGGGACGGTCCCCCGGTCCCACCTCGCGGGACGCGACGCGGTTCGTGCGGTCGCGGGCGTGACAAACCATGCAACGGAGCACCCGTACCCCGCCGAAGGAACAGGACGTGTTCGGAACCGACTGGGACTACCTCATCGTCCTCGACGCCTGCCGGTACGACGCGTTCGAATCGGTCTACGAGGAGTACCTCGACGGCGACCTCGAACGCCGCCGCAGCCCCGGGTCGGCGACCCCGGAGTGGGCGTCGAAGACGTTCACCGGCCAGCACGACCTCGTCTACTTCTCGACGATACCGTTCATCAACAGCCTCGGGATACCGCTGTGCGACCTGCGGTGGGGTGCGTCGTGCGACTACGACTGGGCGGCCGCCGACCACATCGACGAGGTCGTCGACCTCTGGCGGGAGGCGTGGGACGACGACCTCGGGGCGGTCACGCCGGAGGCCGTCACCGCCGCCGCCCGGGAGCGCCTCGACGACGGGTCGGACCGCCGGATGGTCGTCCACTACCTCCAGCCCCACGCGCCCTACCTCCGGCGGGGGAAGGGGCGCAAGCTCAGGCAGATACGCGCCGGCGTGACCGACGCGGGGGACCGCTCCCGGGGTACGGCGACCCCCGACGGCGACGCGGACGGGTACCGGGGCGTCCTCCGGTCGGTCGGCGACGACCTGCGTTCGAGAGTCGAGTCGGCGCTCGGCGACAGCCGTCTCGCCATGCAACTCGGGATGCTCGTCGAACTCGACGTCGCGGCGCTCGCCGACCTCCGGACGGACGGGGTCGCCGCCGTGCTCAAGCGCTACCACGAGGAGAACCTCCGGCTCGCACTGGAGTCGGCCGCCGACCTCATCGAGGACCTCGACGGACGGGTCGTCGTCACGGCCGACCACGGCGAGGCCTTCGGCGAGCAGGGCGTCTGGGAACACCACATCGAGACCTACATCCCCCCGCTCGTCGACGTACCGTGGCTCGTCGTCGAGTGACTCCCGACTACCGTCCGCCTCACCCTTCCCGTTCTCTCCTCGAACCGCCTCGTGCACTCGCGTCCCGGACGGACGAGCGACGGGCTTAAGACTGACCGAACGATTAGTACACACGTCGGAGGGGGACGCGAACCGGCTCACCCGAGGGACGCCATGCCGGGCGGGCCGCGCCGCACTTGGCCGATTCCCGCCGAATCGTGGCCGACGCCTCCGACATTCCACACGCGGCCCGTTTTCCCTCGGTCGAGAACAGCGCTTCCCCTTCGAGAGTGTCTTCGTCGCTCGTCTCCGGGTTCCTCTCCCGAACGTACCGACGGAAAGGACTATACGAGCTGAACGCTCATTCAGTAACATGCGTAACGCACGTTCGACAGTTCGTCCATGGCTCGCCGCCCTGCTCAGCGCGGCGGTGGCGGGACTCGGTCACCTCTACCTCCGCCGGTGGCTCCGGGCGCTCGTCTGGCTCGGCGTCGCGGTGGCGGCGTCCGCGCTCGTCCCGGCGGCGGCCCTCGAAGCGGCGGCCGCGGGCGAATCGGTCGACCTGTGGGCGATGGCACCCGTCTGGCTCGTCGGACTGCTCTGTACCGTCGACGCGTACCTCCTCGCCGTCGCGGACAGACGACTCGCACACGCGCGCGAAGCCGTCGACGACGGGGGCCGTCTCACGCGGTGCCCGTCCTGCGGGGGCGACCTCGACCCCGACCTGACGTTCTGTCACTGGTGTACGCGCGACCTCGGTGACGTCGAGGTGGCCACGTCCGCGACGGGGGAGCGCTGATGGCGGTCGACCCGGACGCCGACGAACGCGGGAGCACCGAGACGGAGATCATGGAGGCGACGTACCGCGCGCTCTGCAAACACGGGTACAGCGGCCTCTCCATCTCGCGCATCGCCGACGAGTTCGAGAAGAGCAAGTCGTCGCTGTACTACCACTACGACTCGAAGGACGACCTCCTCGTTGCGTTCCTCACCTTCGCCGTCGACCGCTTCGAGGCGTCGGTCGCCACCGAACGGAGCGACGACCCGATGGCCGACCTCGAGGGCGTCATCGAACGCCTGCTCCCGCTTCGCCCCACCGACGAGCAGCGGCAGATTCAGGCGCTGCTGGTGGACCTCCGCTCGCAGGCCGTCACCGACGAGCGCTTTCGCGAACGGTTCGCCGACATCGACGAACGCCTCGTCACGACGCTCACCGAGGTCATCGAGCGCGGCATCGAGCGCGGCACGTTCAACGAGGTGGACGCGACCCGGGTCGCGGAACACGTCCTCGCGGTGTTGAACGGCGCGATGGTGGCGCGCGCGACGACCGACCGGGAGGCCGCCGTCGCCGCCGCCCGCGTCTCGCTCTCCTCGTACCTCGACACCGTCCTCCGTCGATGAGCACACCCGACAACCGTCCGGAACTCGTCACCGGTTCCGATAGCTCTTAACGTGGTGTACTGTTAGTAGGAAGCGAACAACAGTACTGTTCGTAGGTAGATACTCACAATGACGACACGACACCGGCGGTGCGCATGAGTCGGGTCGACCGGCTCGTTCGCGCCATCACCGACCACACGCGGGTCGCCATCGTCCTCATGCTCGTCGCGACCCTCCTCCTCGGGTCGGGCGCGGGGATGATAGACCAGTCCTCCTCGCTCGACCAGTTCCAGAGCGACTCGCCCGAGTCGGAGAAACTGGAGTACATCGAGGCCAACTTCTCGACGGGCGCGAACAACACCACGACCGTCCAGGTCGTCGCCCGCGACGACGACGTCCTCGACAAGGAGTCGCTGCTCGCCCTGCTCGAACTCGAACAGCGCCTCCGGGCGAACGAGACCGTCAACCGGACGCTGACCGACGACGACGCCGTCGTCGGGATGCCGACCCTCGTCGCGACGACGGCCCTCCAGCAGGAGGCCGGCGAGGAGCTTCAGGCGACGAACGACGAGTTCCAGGCGCTGAACGCGACCGTCACCGAGGAGCGGCGGGCCATCGAGGAGCGAAGCGCCGACCTCAACGCGACCGCCGACGACCTCGAGGGGGCACTGACGAGCGTCCGAGGGGACGTGAACGCGAGCACGGAATCGGAGTTCGACGCGGTTCGGGCGAACACGTCGGCCGAGTTGAACGAGACCGACCTGGCGACCTTCCAGCGCGCGGCGGGCGCGCTCCTGGTCGCCGAGAACGAGACGCAGGTCGACCAGGCGTACCAGCTCGGTACACAGGGCGTCCTCGCCGAGGAGTACCGCGCGCTCGAACAGCGCGGCGAGGACCTCGAACGACAGGGAGAGCGTCTCTCCGACCGGGCCGAGGAGTTCGAGGCGTTGAACGCGACCGTCACCGAGGAGCGCCGCGCGGTCACGGAACGGAGCGCCGAACTCAACGCGACCGCCGACGACCTCCGGGGGGCACTCACGACGCTCCAGCAGGACCCGAACGCGAGCGCCGAAGCGGAGTTCGACGCGGTCCGGGCGAACACGTCGGTCGAGCTGAACGAGACCGACTTCGCGACCTTCCAGCGAGCAGCGGACGACCTCCGGACGGCGGAGAACGAGACAGAGGTTCGACAGGCCTACCAGCTCGGTACACAGGGCGTCCTCGCCGAGGAGTACCGTGCGCTCGAACAGCGTGGCGAGGACCTCGAACGGCAGGGCGAGCGACTCGCCGACCAGGGCGAGGAGCTCCAGGACCGCAACGCCGCCGTCACCGAGGAGCGGCGGGCCATCGAGGAGCGAAGCGCCGACCTCGACGCGACCGCCACCGACCTCCGCGAGGCGCTGACGAGCGTCCGGGGGGACGCGAACGAGAGTGCCGAAGCGGAGTTCGACGCGGTCCGGGCGAACACGTCGGTCGAGTTGAACGAGACCGACCTGGCGACCTTCCAGCGCGCGACGGGCGCGCTCCTGGTCGCCGAGAACGAGACGCAGGTCGACCAGGCCTACCGGCTCGGTACGCAGGGCGTCCTCGCCGAGGACTACCGCGCGCTCGAACAGCGCGGCGAGGACCTCGAACGACAGGGCGAACGGCTGGGTGACCTGGGCGAGGAACTCCAGGACCGCAACGCGGCGTTCGAGAACGCCTCGAACGCCACGCTCGCCGAACAGCGCGAGCAACTGGCGTCGATGAACGAATCGGAGGTCGACGAGACGCTCTCGCTGCTGCTGGGCGAGAGCGACGACGAGGGCGGTTCGGGCGACTCGCCCGCCGTCGCGTTCGTCCCTACCGACTACGAGACGGGGTCGGGCGAGGCGGAGGCGACGATGCTGCTCGTCACCCAGCGGACGGACGGGGAGACCGACGCGTCGACCGGCGCCGCGAGCGACCGCATCACCGACGCACAACTGGCGATGCAGGCCATCGCCACGGAACAGGACGACCGGACGCTCGTGTTCGGCGGTGGCATCATCGGCGAGGAGATCAACCAGTCGATGACCGACAGCCTCGTCATCGTCGGGCCGCTGGCGCTGCTGTTCGTCCTGCTCGCGCTGGCGGTCGCCTACCGCGACCTGCTCGACATCGTCCTCGGGTTCGTCGGCATCCTCGCCGTCCTCGTCTGGACGTTCGGGTTCATGGGCTGGGCGGGCATCGCGTTCAACCAGCTGTTCGTCGCCGTCCCCGTGCTGCTCATCGGCCTCTCCATCGACTACGCCATCCACGTCTTCATGCGCCACCGCGAGGAACGCGAGCGCACCGAGGGCGTCCGCCCGTCGATGCGGGTGGCGATGGCCGGCGTCGGCGTCGCCCTCGTCTGGGTGACCGCCACGACGGTCATCGGTTTCCTCTCGAACCTCACCAGCCCCGTCCCGCCCATCCAGGAGTTCGGCGTCGTCAGCTCCGTCGGCATCACCGCGGCGCTGCTCGTCTTCGGCGTCATGATCCCGGCGCTGAAGATCGAGCTCGACACGTTCCTCGAAGGACGGGGTATCGACCGGCAGAAGCGGGCGTTCGGGACCGGCGGCGGTCGGTTCTCGTCGGTGCTCGCGACGGGTGCGACGGCCGCCCGGCGGGCACCCGTCGCCGTCATCCTCGTCGCGCTGCTCGTCAGCGCCGGCGGCGTCTACGGCGCCTCGCAGGTCTCGACGAGCTTCAACCAGGAGGACTTCCTCGCCGACGACCCGCCGGCGTGGATGGACGACCTCCCCGAACCGTTCGCGCCCAACGAGTACACGGCGAAGTCGAACCTCGACTACGTCAACGAGAACTTCGTCCGTGAGGACTCCCAGGCGCAGATTCTCGTCGAGGGGTCGGTGACGGACCCGTCGGCGCTCGAACGGGTGGCCGCCGCCGAGCGCGACGCCGCCGAGAGCGACGTCGTCCAGGTGCTGTCGGACGACGAGGCGGACATCCAGAGCCCGCTGTCGGTGATGGAGGGTGTCGCGGCGGAGAACGAGACGTTCAACGCCACCTTCGAGGACGCCGACACCGACGGCGACGGCGTCCCCGACCAGGACGTCGAAGAGGTGTACGACGCGCTCTACGAGGTCGCCCCCGACGAGGCGGAGAGCGTCGTCTACCGGACCGACGACGGCGAGTACGAGGCGCTCCGGCTCGTCATCTCCACGCAGGGGAACGCGCCGTCGAGCGACGTCACCGACGAGATGCGCGCGCTCGCCGCCGACATCGACGGCGACGGCCTCGAGGCGACGGCGACCGGCCAGTCGGTCCTCTTCGACATCGTCCAGAACCAGTTGCTCCAGACCGTCGTCGAGAGCCTCATCGTCACGCTCGTCGCGGTGTTCGCCTTCCTGATGCTGACCTACCGGGTCACGGAGGGGAGCGCGACGCTCGGGGCGGTCACACTGTTGCCGGTCGTGCTGAGCGTCTCGTGGATCCTCGGGACGATGTACCTGCTCGACATCCCGTTCAACATCCTGACGGGGATGATAACCAGTCTCACCGTCGGGCTGGGGGTCGCGTACTCCATCCACCTCTCCGAGCGCTTCAACCAGGAACTCGAACGGACGGGCGACCTGTGGGAGTCGATGCGCCTGGCGGTCACCGGGACCGGCGGCGCGCTGCTCGGGTCGGCGGCGACGACCGTCGGCGGGTTCGGCGTGCTCGCGTTCGCCATCCTCCCGCCGCTCCGGCAGTTCGGCATCATCACCGGGCTGACCATCATCTACGCGTTCCTCGCGAGCGTGCTCGTCCTCCCCAGCCTGCTGGTCGTCTGGCACCGCTACCTCGGGCCGGGACGGTCCGCCACGACGGGCGAACAGGCGGCCACCGCCTCCCCCGCGGAGGACTGAGATGGACGACGGGGACGCCGTCGACGCCCTCTCGCACCTCGGCCTGACGGGCTACGAGGCGCGGGTGTTCGTCGGCCTCCAGAAGCTCGAGACGGGAACGGCCCGCGAGGTGGCGCGGGTCGTCGACGTGCCGCGCTCGCAGGTGTACAGCACCGCCGACTCGCTCGAGGCGCGCGGCCTCGTCGAGGTGCAGAACGCCTCGCCGACGCGCTATCGCGCCGTCGACCTCGAGGAGGGGATGGACCGCCTCTACGAGCGCCTCGACCGCGAGCGGCGGCGGGCGACGGAGTACCTCCGGGAGGTGCGGGGGTCGCTCGCGCGCGAGGGCGACGACCGCCAGCCGAACATCTGGGTCACCCGGGGCACGACGAACGTCGGCCGCCGAGTCGAGGAACTGCTCGCCACGGCCGAGGAGCGGGTCGTCGTCGGCGTCGACCGGCCGACTCGCCTCCCCGACTCGACGGTCGAGGCGCTCGCGGTCCTGGTCGACGCCGGCGTCACCGTCGTCGGGGTCAGCGAGCACGAGCGCGTGGTCGAGCGCTTCGGGTCGGTTCCCGGTCTCGAACGCGTCCACGTCCCCGACGGCCGGACGCCGAACGTCGCGACCAGCCGGCTCCTCGTCGTCGACGACCGGACGGTGCTCGTCGGTATGGTCGACGACGGCGGGGGCGAACGCGAGACGGCGATGTGGAGCGAGGACACCACGTTCGCGGCGCTGCTCGCCCGTCTCGTCGACGGCTGGTTCGAACAGTACGGCGAGCGCGTGTCGTCCGAGTGATTCGGGGACGGTGCGCGAGGCTGTCCGTCGCTGGGGTCACCCGTCGCTCACGTGTAGCTCGTTGACGCTGATGTGGAGGTAGGTCACCGGTGCCGTCCCCCCGCCGAGGAGGTCCGGCCGCTGGTCGGCGAGGACGGTGTCGTAGTGGACGGCCGTGCCGCCCTGGACGGTGCTCGTGCTGCCGACGATGCCGCCGTACACCTCTGACCCCCCACGGACGGTGACGTCCTCGTTCGCCGGGGCGTAGATGACCCCGTAGAGGGTCGCCCCGCCCTGGACGGTGACCGTGGAGCCACTCGACCCGTAGAGCCACAGTTGGTCGCCGCGTTCGCCGACGCTCTCCCACCGCGTCCTGATGGTGTAGTCGCCGCCGGCGTAGACGTGGACCCTGTCCGACCCGACGGTGTTCACCGTCGACCCACCCGTCGAACTGACGTCGCCGTCGACGGCGAGGTGGATGGGTCCATCGCTGGTGTCGAAGGTGAGCGCGTCGCTCCCCGACAGCGTCAGGTCGTCGAGGTGGTACGTGCCCGCCGTCAGCGTACACGACTCGAACCGGCCGCCGCAGTTCCCCGCCTCGAGGCGCTCGACGTCGCTCCCCGTGTTGTTGTTCCGCGCCGCGTGCGCCTCGAGGCGGCCGTCGATGGTCGCGTCGATGGGCGTCAGCTCCGGCGGCGTGAGGTCGCTCGCCGCCGCGACCCGGCTCAGGTCCGGTCCCGCCGCCCCTTCGGTCACCCGACCGTTGACGTTCGGGTTGACGCCGTCGTCGTCGAACCGTCCGCCGACGGTGACGTCGCCGTTCAGGTTCTGCCCGTTCGCGGCGTGGAAGTCCCCACCGACGTGGACGTCGCCGGATATCGAACCGCTCTTGGCGTAGTAGTCGCCGCCCGCGACGACGTCGTCCTCGACGGCGACGCCCCCGCCCGTCTCGACGACGTCCCCGCCGACGCTCACGGGACTGGTGACCTTCCCGCCGCCGCTGATGGAGAAGTCGCCGTCCGCGACCACCTCGCCGTCGACGCCGACGCCGCCGCTCAGCGTCACGTCGCCGTTCGTTATCAGGTCCCCCGTCACGTCGATGCCGCCCCCGCCGTCGAAGTCGCCGGCGACGCGCATGTCGCCGCGGACGGTCCCGCCGCCGGCGTTCCGGAGGTCGTCGCCGACGTAGACGCTCCCGTTCGACCCCCGCGTCTCCGAGTAGCTCCCGCGCGAGGAGTCGTAGCTGTCGACCGTCGCGCCGCCCTGGACGCGCAGGTCCGAGCGGTGGGAGGCGATGCCGTCGGTCACGTTGCGGCTCTTGTTCGGGATGGTGAGGACGAGTTCCACCGTCTCCGCGTCGTCGTCGACGTCGACGCTCTCGACGGTCGTCCGCGACTCGAAGTACGCCGCCCACCCCTCGTAGTACTGGCTCCGGATGGTGATTCGGACGCTCCCCGCTCCGAGCGGGTTCCTCGCCGTCTCGTTCGGGAAGACGGCGGTGGCGTCGCCCTCGGACAACTGGAGCGTCCCGCCGGACGCGGTGCCGCGGACGACCGCCAGCGGGAACGTGAGCGTCGGGTCGCCCGACGACGTCACGGTCCGCTGGTAGTGGAACTCCGGCGGCGAGACCATCTCCGCGTGTTCGCCGTCGGTTCGCCACACGCCGCCGCCCTGGTAGGCCACCGTCGTCGACCCCGTGGTGTACTCGACGGCCCCGAGGGTGGTGTTCGCGAGCTCCCGGGGACACGTCTCACAGCCGACGTACTCGATGGATATCGCGCCCGCGTCCTCGTCGACGCGGGTCGTCCCGCGCCCCCCGAGTTCGACGCGCTTGCCACCCGACGTGCCCAGGACGACGTCGCTCGCGCGCGAGTCGAGGGTCGTCATCGCCACCTCCGCGGCCTCCGCGTCGGCGCTGTCCTGCAACAGCGTCAGGACCTCCCCGCCGAGCAGGAGCACGCTTCCGACGCCGATGACGGTGAGCCCGAGCAACAGCACGACGCCGACGACGTGGCTCTGCCCTCGGCCGTCGTCGAAACCACGTACACTCATTCCGGATACGTCCGAAACCAGTAAACATAATTTCAACGTTAATTCTCTAACGATGAATATCCGACGTGCGCTCCCCGGTCCGTGGCGGGACGTCCGTCGAGGTACTGCTGTTTGGTTCCACTCTCCAACTGCACGAGGTTCACGGAGGGGAGACGGGTTCATCCCCGTCCGCGTCCAACGGTATCCCCTCATGCCAACCGTTCGGACAGCTGACATCGAAACGTACTTCGAGCGCCGCGGCGACGGCCCGCCGGTCGTGTTCGTCCACGGTGCCGTCCTCGACCACTCGCAGTGGGACGCCCAGGTCGAGGCGCTCGCGGACGAGTACACCACCGTCGCCTACGACGTGCGGGGCCACGGCCGGACCGGCGGGTCGGCGCGCGAGCGCTACTCGGTCGACCTGTTCGCCGAGGACCTCGCGGCGCTCGTCGACGCCCTGGACCTCGACCGCCCCGTCGTCTGCGGCCTCTCGACCGGGGGCTGTATCGCCCAGGTGTACGCGGCGCGATACCCGGAGCGCGTCTCGGGGCTGGTGCTCGCGGACACGTTCACGCCGGCCCTGTTCGACCGGCGCGAGTGGCTCCAGCGGTCGGTCCTGCTGCGCGCGACCGTCCCGCCGGTGCGCCTCGTCGGCTACGAGCGCGTCGAGCGGGTCCTGGTGTGGCTCCACGAACGTCTCCACGGGGAGGGCGTCAGCGGCGACTACGAACGCATCGAGGGGCTCCGGGCGACGGGCCCGAAGATGGCGACCGAGGAGTTCGCGAAGGTGATCCGTGCCGTCGCCGCCTTCCACGAGACGTCGGTCGACCTCTCGGCCATCACCGCCCCGACGCTGGTGCTGTACGGCGAACACGAACCGCCGTTCGTCCGCCGCCACGCGGCGACACTGGGCGCGGAACTCCCCGACGTCACGGTCCGGGTGGTGCCGGGCGCGGGACACGCCTCGAACCTCGACGACCCCGCGTTCTTCACGGACGCGGTCCGTCACCTCCTCGTCCGCGCGTTCCCCGACGACGCACCCGAACGTGCCCGGGGAGGAGGCATCGGGTAACGGGTCGTACCGGAACCGCGCGGCGCATTCGTGAGCAGGCAGGACGCTTATGCGCCACTCGGCAATCACTCGATTCCAGACCGTGTGCCGTCCGACAACGCCCTCTCCGAGCCGATGATAGCGACGTTCGTCCTCCAGCAGCCGACGCTGATGCAGGCGCTCGCCGCCGTCCCGTCGACGCGACTCACCTGGGAGCAGACGGACGCGACCGACTGCGGGGAGACCTTCGTCCTGTTCTGGGCGGCGTCGGACGACTACGACGCCTTCGAGGCCGCGATGGCGGACGACCCGACGGTGCGCGACCCGCGCCACCTCACCACGTTCGACGGCCGACGGCTCTATCGGGTCGAACAGGTCGACGCGGGGAAGGAGCGGAGCGTCTACCCGGCGCTCGTCGAGACGGGCGCCATCGTTCAGGAGCTGACCGCCACCCACGAGGGGTGGTGCTTTCAGGTGCTGTTTCCCGACCACGAGGCCCTCTCCCGGTTCCACCGGGCCTGCGTCGACCGCGACGTCGCGTTCAGGCTCCTCAACAAGTTCGAGCAGGTCGGCGAGCCGGACGCCGGCTACGACTTCGGCCTCTCGGAGAAACAGCGTCGGATGCTCGTTCGGGCCGCCGAGGCGGGCTACTACCGGGTCCCCCGGAGGGTCGACCTCTCGACGGTCGCCGACGAGGTGGGCATCTCCCACCAGGCGGCGTCCGAACGCCTCCGACGCGCCGTCGACCGACTGGTCCGACACACGGTCCTCCCGGACGGTGACGGGCCCACCGACGGGGGACCGCCCCGCAGGTGACGCCGGTGTCGTCGCGGTGCCTCCGGTCGCCCTCGCGCTCGCGTCGCACGTCGGCGAGGAGAGTCCGGGCGACGCGGTCGCACCCCGCCGTCCCGGCGTGGTCGTGAATCGACGCGCGGGGAGTGAGCGAGGCGACGCGTCCGTCACCGCGGGAGCGAGACGGTGCTCCCGGACGTCGGGACGTACTGTCGCCGGGATGTCAACAGGATAACAACGGTAGCGTGTTATTCGGCCCGTCGCCCGCGGGGCCGGTCGGTCGGGTGGCGGACGTACATGCCCGTTCCCGACGAGGGACCCGCAGACGGCGCCCCGTCACGGTCCGACGGGCGGAACCTCGTCACGTCGGTTAATCGTCTATTTATGTTGTACATAGACGAGTGCACACACGGGACTGTGGCGACTCGCCGGCTACCGTCCTTCGGTCCGCTTTCGCTCCTGCGTCGGGTGGTCGCTGACGTACACCGTCGTACGGTCGGGAACGTCCTCAGTGACCCACGAGTTGGCACCGATACTGACGTGGTCGCCGACGGTGATGGCGCCGAGGACCTTCGTGCCGGCGCCGATGACGACGTGGTCGCCGACGTCCGGGTGGCGCTTGTACCCCTTGCGAAGGGTGTGGGACTCGCGTTCGTCCTCCTCGAAGTGGAGCGCGCCGAGCGTCACGTCCTGGTAGAGGCGCACCCAGTCGCCGACGGTGGCCGTCTCGCCGACGACCACGCCCGTCCCGTGGTCGATGAAGAAGTACTCGCCCACCTCGGCGCCGGGGTGGAGGTCGATGCCGGTCTCCGTCTTCCCGTACTCGGTCAGTTCGCGGGCGTACGCCGTCGCGCCCGCCTCGTAGAGCGCGTGGGCGACGCGCTGGATAAGGATGGCGAGGAAGCCGGGGTACGACCGGATGACCTCCACGTACGACGTCGCCGCGGGGTCACCCTTGTAGGCGGCCTCCACGTCCTTCTTGAGCAGCGCTCGGATGGCCGGCAGGCGGTCGATGACGTCGGCCACCGTCCCCTCGGGGTCGTCGCTCCCGTAGGACCGGACCCCCGCGTAGAACAGCCCACCGAGGTCGTCGAGGCAGTCGCAGACCGCCAGTTCGTCACGCAACAGGTCCGTCGCGTTCCAGCACGTGGGAAAGAACAGTCGCTTGAGCAGGTTCACCTCCTCGAAGCGGTGTTCGCGCCGCGGGAACCCGGTCGAGGGCTGGGCCGGGAACGGGTCGTCGTCCGCCCGGTAGGAGGCGAACAGCCGCCGGTGTGCGTCGCCGGAGTAGCTGTACTCCATAGGTCACCTTCCGTCGCGCACGCCTTAGTTGTCGGCGCTCGCCGGACCGCCGAGCGACCGGTCCCCCGAGCGACGCACACCTATTTGACGTTCGGTTGCCACGTGGGACCATGAACGGGGAGTGTTACTTCTGTCGGGGCATCGTCCTCGCGGGCGAGGCCGACGACCTCGTGCTGGACCGCCACGGCGACCACCGGGTGTACGTCCACAGGGAGTGCGCCGAGGGCCACGGCCTCGTCGACGAACCGACCGACGAGGAGGGGGTGGCGGTGACGTGCCCGGAGTGTGGCGTCGCCGAGACGCACTGAGGGGTGAGCCGGACCCCACAGCGTCGACCACGAGCACGCACACTACGGGAGGTCGACGGCCACTCCTTCCTGTTCGCTGGCGGCCTTCACCGTGTTGTACATGAGCATCGCGATGGTCATCGGCCCGACGCCGCCGGGAACGGGGGTGATGGCGCCGGCTTTCTCTTTGGCGCTCTCGAAGTCGACGTCGCCGACGAGTTCGTAGCCCTTCTCCGTGTCGGCATCGTCGGACGGAGTCCGACTGCCCGCCGAGCTTCGCTCGGCGACGTCGACGCGATTGACGCCCACGTCGATGACGGTGACCCCCTCCGAGAGCATACTTCCATCGACCATCTCGGGGACGCCGGCGGCCGCGACGACGATGTCCGCTTGCCGGGTCTTCGCCGCCAAGTCCTCCGTCCGGGAGTGGCAAACGGTGACGGTGGCGTTTCCTCCCGGTTGTTTCTGGAGGAGGAGGTTGGCCATGGGTTTGCCGACGATGTCGGAGCGCCCGACGACGACGGCGTCTTTCCCCTCGGGGTCGACGTCGGCCGCCTCCAGCAACTTCTGGACACCGTGTGGAGTACAGGGTTTGTAGCGGGCGTTTCCAGCCACTAATCGCCCGACGTTCTCGGGGTGGAAGCCGTCGACGTCCTTCGCGGGGTCGATGGCGCGCAACACCCGGCGCGTCTCGACGTGCTCGGGCACCGGCATCTGTACCAGGATTCCGTGCACCGACGAGTCCGCGTTCAGCGTCTCGACGCGGTCGAACAGCGCCTCGGCGGGGTCGTCCGGCGATAGCTCGTAGTGCGACCCCTCGATACCCGTCTCCTCGCAGGCCCGCTGTTTCATCGAGACGTACGTCTCGCTGGCCCCGTCGTCGCTCATCAGCACGGTCGCGAGGCCGGGCGTCACGCCAGCCTCGGCTAGCCTGTCTGCGCACGCCGTCACCTCGCTCCTGATGCGGTCCGCCACCTCGTTGCCGTCGATTACTGTCGTCATCGTTGGTGTGTTCGTGGATGGGTCGCGCCGCGCGACGGCGCGAGAGTCCCTGCGGCGGCCCGTCCGCCGCGCACTCCCGAAGACGTCCCGTCGCAGTGGTATAGTCCAGCACGGCGAATAGTCCACCCCTTGAAGTCCGGGACGCTGTTCGCCGCGCGGTTCTCCCCGTTCGATGCCGTCTCGGGCGGTGCAGCGGGTCGCGCAAGGCTTTTCTCCGCACCCATGCAGGTGACGGACAGCCACGGCGGGGACCGGGGGTCGGTCCCCGCGGAGTCACGACAGATGGGAGGAACGAGGGTCGTCACGCGGCAGGTATCGTTCGTCGAGACGGCGGCAGCGGCGCCGCCGGGAGCGCGCGTCCCCGTCGAGGTCCGGGTCGACGTCGCCGACCCGTTCGAGGCGTACCGCCGCGTCCGGACCACGGAGCGCGACGGCGTCTACCTGGAGACGACCGGTGGGCAGTCCGGGTGGGGCTACTTCGCCGTCGACCCCGTCGAGCGCGTCCGGGTGAGCCCGGAGGCGACGCCCCTCGACGGCGCCAGCGGCGGGAGTTCGAGTATCGACGCCATCGACGCGCTGCTGGAGCGCGAGCACCTCGCTCGCGGCGACTGCGAGGTTCCCTACCCCTGCGGCGCGTTCGGCTGGCTCTCCTACGACGTCGCACGTGAACTGGAGGACCTCCCCGCGACGACGGTCGACGACGGCCTCCCGCGCCTCCAGTTGGGGGTGTTCGACACCGTCGCCGCCTGGCGGGAGCCCCGCGACGGCGAGGTGGACCTTCGCGTGACCGCGTGTCCCGTCGTCGACGAGTACGCGTCGCCGCGGGCGGCCTACGAGGCGGGCGTCGAGCGCGCGTCGGCGCTCGCGGCGGCGGCACGCCACGGCGACCCGACGGTCGGACCGCCCCCCAGCGCCGACCGCGCGGCGACGTTCGAGAGCGAGTGCGGCGAGGCGGCGTTCGCCGACCGCGTCCGGACCGTCAAGCGCTACGTCCGCGACGGCGACACCTTCCAGGCGAACGTCTCGCACCGACTCGTGGCTCCGGCCGCCGTCCACCCGGTCGAGACGTTCGCCGCGCTCCGGCGCGTGAACCCGGCACCGTACTCCGGCCTCCTCGAGTTCCCGGGCGTCGACCTCGTGAGCGCCAGCCCGGAACTGCTCCTCGCGGTCGACGGCGACCGCCTGCTGACCGAACCCATCGCCGGCACGCGCCCGCGTGGCGAGACGCCCGCGGCCGACGCCGACCTCGAACGCGACCTCCTGACCGACGAGAAGGAGCGCGCCGAACACGCGATGCTCGTCGACTTGGAGCGCAACGACCTGGGGAAGGTGAGCGAGTACGGGAGCGTCGAGGTGAGTGAGTATCGCCGCGTCGACCGTTACTCGGAGGTGATGCACCTCGTCTCGCTCGTCGAGGGGCGCCGCCGGGCGGATGCGAGCCTCGCCGACGCCGTCGCGGCCGTCTTCCCCGGCGGCACCATCACCGGCGCGCCGAAGCCCCGGACGATGGAGATAATCGACGAGGTCGAGACGACCCGCCGCGGTCCCTACACGGGTGCCATCGGCGTCTTCGGGTTCGACGACCGCGCGACGCTCAACATCGTCATCCGGACGCTCGTGCGCCGGGGCGAGCAGTACCGACTCCGGGTCGGCGCCGGCATCGTCCACGACTCGGTGCCCGACCGCGAGTACAGGGAGACCCTCGACAAGGCCCGCGCGCTCGTGACGGCCGTCGACGAGGCGCTCGGCGAGACGGGGTCGTTCGCCGTCAGCGCGGAGGGTGCGCGGTGATACTCGTCGTCGACAACTACGACTCGTTCGCCTACAACCTCGTCCAGTACGTCGGCGAGTTCGACGAGGTGACGGTCCGGCGCAACGACGCCATCGACGTGGCCGGGATTCGAGAACTCGACCCGGACGGCATCGTCGTCTCCCCCGGACCGGGGACGCCCGCCGACGCCGGCGTCTCGATTCCGGTCTTCGCGGAGACGACCTACCCCGCGCTCGGCGTCTGTCTCGGCCACCAGGCGCTCTGTGCCGCCCACGGTGCGCCCGTCGGCCACGCCCCGGACGTGGTCCACGGGAAGCCCTCGACGGTCCACCACGACGGCTCGCGCCTCTACGACGGCGTCGACGACCCCTTCGAGGTGGGCCGCTACCACTCGCTCGCCGTCGAGGGCGACGACCTCCCCGCGGTCCTCCGCACGACGGCCACGACGGCCGACGAGCAGGGCGTCGTGATGGGCGTCCAGCACGCGGAGCGCCCGCACGTCGGCGTGCAGTTCCACCCCGAGAGCATCCTCACCGACGCCGGCAAGCGCATCGTCGAGAACTTCTGCCGGGGCTTCGCCGGCGTCTGAGGCCCTCACTCCTTCTCGGGCGGGTCGACGTCGTGGTGGAGTTGGATCGCCGGCAGGCGCGCGAGCGCCCGCCTGAGCAGCGAGACGTGCCCCCGCTCGTGGCGGGCGAACGTCAGCGTCACCCCGGCGAGCGCGACGAGGGCGAGGACGGCGAACGGCCCGCCGGTCAGCACCGCCAGCGCCTGCAGCGTCTCGCCCCCGCCGACCACCAGCACCGAGACGGCCACCGCGCCCTGGAAGACGCCCCAGAAGACGACGCCCCCCGTCGACGGCGCCAGCCCGCGACGCGTCGCCAGTATCGCCGTGACGAGCGTCGAGGTGTCCGCCGAGGTCACCATGAACCCGACGATGAGTGCCAGAAAGAGGAAGGTCAGCAGTCGACCGAGGGGGAGGGCGGCGAACAGCGGGAAGCCGGCGACGGCCTCCGACCCGCCGCGCGCCGCGACGGCGGCGAGGACGTCGGCCCGCCCCGTGTGCTGGACGTACAGCGACGACCCGCCGAGCAGGAGGAACCACGTCGCCGTGGCGGCCGAGGTGGCGACGACGCTCGTGAACACGACGGTCCGGACCCGCCGGCCACGCGAGAGCGCGGCGAGGAACAGGCCGGCGAACGGCGCCCACGAGAACCACCACGCCCAGTTCCAGACGGTCCACTCGGCCACCCACGGTCCGTCGAGGTGGAGGCTCAGTGCGAGGAAGTCGACGCCGTAGCCCGCCAGCGCCGCCGCTCCCCGGTCGAGGACGAACGACCGGGGGCCGACGGCGACGAGGGCGAGCGCGAACAGCGCGAACAGCGCGACGGTGACCCCCGCGATGCGGCGGATGCCCCGGTGGACGCCCGTGAGGCAGGAGAGGACGTAGATGAACGTCAGTCCCCCGACGAAGAGGACGGGGCCGACCCCGCCGGCGGTGACGCCCCACTGGAACGTGATGCCGGCGAGGAACTGCTCGCTCACCAGCGCGACGGACGTGGCGACGCCGCCGACGGTGGCGAACACCGCCAGCGTGTCGACGAGCGTGCTCCACCGCGAGTCGAGGCCGTCGACGCCGAGGAACGGCGCGAGGATGGTCGAGACGCGCAGCGGCGCCCCCTGCGAGAACACGAAGTACGCGACGGGGACCCCGACGACGGCGTACGCGCTCCACGCCGAGAGTCCCCAGTGGAACAGCGCGTACGTGAGTGCCCCGCCGATGGCGGCCTCGGACCCCGGTGTCGCCCCCACGAACGGCGGCGGGTCGCGGTAGTGAAACAGCGCCTCCGCCGGCCCCCAGAACACGAGCCCGGCGGCGATGCCCGCCGTGAACACGAGCGTGAAGTACGTCGGGAAGGTGTAGGTCGGTTCGGTGTCCGGGCCGCCGAGTTTCACGTCGCCCCACGGCCCGACCAGCAGGAACAGGCAGTAGGCCACCGACAGCAGGACGACGCCCTGGAACAGGGGGCCCCCCTCGCGCAGGACGGCGTCCGAGACGGCGTCGACGGTCGCCGTCGTCCCCGCCGGGAAGGCGACCTGCAGACAGAGGAAGGCCACGAAGACGGCGACGGGGACGCCGAAGACCACCGGGTCGTGGTGGTCGAAGAACTCGCCGAGGGTGCCTCGAATCCCCGTCCGACGGACGTGGAGCAGGTACGGCTCGCCCGGCTGCTCCCCGGCGTCCGCCCGGTGCGGGAGGACGGCGAGGTAGCCGAGGCCCGAACAGAAGAAGACGAGCGCGAGCGTCAACCACACCGCTCCGTCGACGGCCTCGCCGACGAACTCCGGGAAGAAGAACCCCGAGAGAACGACACCGCCGGACAGCGCACACAGCGGGAGCAGTATCCCGGCCGCGAGTCCCTCGGCGCCGTCGGTCCCCGACGCGCTCATACCTTCCCACTCGGGAGCGGGTGCCCAAAGAACTGTCGCACCTGTTAACACGACTCACTCGACGTCACGCCGCTTCGTCGTCGCCGAGGACGTCCGCGTAGGCGGACGCCTCGCCGAGGACCGACGCCCCGAGGAGGCGCCCCCCGATGGTCCGTGGGTTGATGACCTCGTCCGCCCCGACCGACGTGAACTTCCGGACGTGTTTCTCCTCGTTGACGGCCGCCACGACCCGGACGTCGGGGGCGACGGCCTTGCACGCGAGGACCGCGAGGACGTCCCGTGCGTCGTCGTCGCTCCCGACGACGATTCCACGGGCGTCGCCGACGCGCGCGTCCGCGAGCACCGCCTCGTCGGTCGGGTCGCCCGTGAGGACGTTCGCCCCGTCCCGCTTGAGCCGGGTAGCAGCGTCCGCGTCCGGCGTGACGACGACGAAGTCGGTCGCGTCGGCCAGTCGGTCGATGAGCGATGCCGTCACGTCGCCGACGCCGAGGACGACGACGTGGTCCTCCAGGAGTGTGAGTTCGGATGCAGTCATGGTTCCGAAGGCGGCCGCCATGCGCGATTCGATGGCCGGGGCGACGAGCGCGCCGATAGCGATGGTGAACGCGCCGGTCCCGAAGAGGATGACCGACAGGGTGAACCACTGCGCCTCCGTCGTCGTCGGCGTGACGTCGCCGTAGCCCACCGTGGCGACGGTGACGATGACGTAGTACACCGCGTCGCCCCAGTCCTCGATGCCGACGAACTGGCCTCGCAGGCCGTAGGCGCCGACGGTGCCGTAGAGGCCGACCCCGACGATGGCGGCCAGCGAGGCGACCTGCAACGGCGAGAGGTCGAGGCGGCGCTGGAAGTCCTCGCGGTTCGAGACGAGCAACGGGAACGCCACGCAGAGCGAGAGCAGGAGCGGGACGTCGGTCGTCCGGAGCGTCGACAGCGGGAGGGCGGCGAGGGCGGGGAGCGTCACCACCGCGACCCGCCAGGCGATGCGCTTTCGCCGTCGCAACCCGAACGTCGCGGTCCCCAGCAGGAACGCGAACAGCACGCCGCCGAACCGCACGAACGACGACGCTCCGGGGAAGACAGTCGCGAGCGGTCCGCCGAGCGTCACCGTCGCCTCGCTCATGTTCGAGAGGCCCGTGACGAACGCCAGGAGCGCGACGACGCCCGTCACGAGCACCGTCGGCTTCGCGCCGGAGAACTGTCGCCACTCCACGAGCGCGACGCGCTCGGCGGTGTAGAACACCTCCTCTACGGCCCGGTCCCCCGGCTCGTTCGGTGCGTCAACCACTCCCACACCATTCGTCGACGGTGTATAAAAACCGCTCGGCGAGGCGGGCCACGACACCGCTCGCACCGGCGTGAGGATGTCGTGAGACTGAATATCGCGGGGGAAGTAGCCCGTCGTATGACACGCCCGTCGTCCGTCGAGAGCCGAACACGGGAGCCGAACGAACCGACGGGCGCGGCGCCGAGAGGACGGTGGTGTCGGTGAACTCCGCGGTCGCGTTCGGGTTCGCGACCATGCTGGCGTGGGGCTTCTGGATCGTCTTCGGCGACATCGCCTCGAACAGCATCGACCCCGAACTGGCCGCGTTCGTCTCCTACGTGACCGCCGCCGTCATCACGGGCGTCTACGTCCTCGTCTCCGACGCCTCGTTCACCGTGACGACGCACGGGGTGGCCTTCGCGGCCGTCGCGGGCCTCGCGGCCGCCATCGGCGTCGTCGCGACGTACGTGGGCGTGACCGTCGGGTCGACGGCCGTCGTCTCGACCATCGGCGGGATGTACTTCGTCACGGCGGCGGTCATCAGCATCGTGGCGCTCGGCGAACCGCTGTCGGCGAGCAAGGTCGTCGGCATCGGCCTGGCGCTGGTCGCCATCGTCGTCATCAACCTGTGACCACGGTCGACACGACCCGTCGAAATCGCTACCTGTTGTGTCGCCCGCTCCCTCGCGACCGGGATTTAACACCCCGGACGCCGAGCGGGTGGATATGAAGCGAACGGTCAGCACGGACGACGCACCCGCCGCGGTCGGCGCGTACAGCCAGGCGACGACCGCCGGTGGACTGCTCTTCACCGCCGGACAGCTCCCGCTGACGACCGACGGCGAGTTGCTCGACGACGAACCGGTCGGCGACCAGACCCGCCAGTGTCTGCGAAACGTCGAAGCCATCCTCGAATCCGAGGGGCTGTCGCTCGGGGACGTGGTCAAGACCACCGTCTTCCTCGACGACATCGACGACTTCGACGCGTTCAACGAGGCCTACGGCGAGTTCTTCGAGGAGGAACCGCCCGCCAGGAGCGCCGTCGAAGCCGGCGCGGTGCCGAAAGGTGCGGCCGTCGAGATAGAGGCCGTCGCCGTGACGGAGTGAGGGTCTAGAACAGCCCGGAGATGTTCCCGTCGGCGTCGATGTCCATCCCGGCGGCGGCGGGGTCGCTCGGGAGGCCGGGCAGCGTCAGCACGTCGCCGGTGAGCGCGACGAGGAAGCCCGCGCCGGCGGAGGGGTATATCTCGCGCACCTCGAGTTCCCAGTCGGTCGGGACGCCCTTCTTGCTCGCGTCGTCGCTCAGCGAGTGGAAGGTCTTCGAGAGACAGACGGGGAACTCCCCGAAGCCGAGGTCCTCCATCCGCTCGATGTCGGACTCCGCGCCGCCGGTGTACTTGACGCCGTCGGCGCCGTAGATCTCCGTGGCGACGGTGTGGATCTTCTCCTTGATGGAGTCCTCGTCGTCGTACAGCGGTGCGAACGACTCCTCGTCGCCGGCTTCCACCTCCGCGACGACGTGTTCGGCGAGGTCGACACCGCCCTCGCTCCCGTTCTCGAAGACGGTCGATTCGGCGGCCTTCACGCCCAGGTCCTCGCGACAGTGGTCGAGGACGGCTTCGACCTCCTCGTCGGCGTCGTCGGGGAAGCGGTTGACGGCGACGACGACCGGCACGCCGAACTTCTGGAGGTTCTGGACGTGCTTGTCGAGGTTCGGGAGGCCGGCCTCGACGGCGCCGACGCCGGCGTCGGCGATGTCGTCGAAGTCGGCGGGCCACATGTCCTCGCCGTGGTACTTGAGCGCCCGGACGGACGAGACGAGGACGACCGCGTTCGGCGTCATGTCGCCCAGCCGGCAGACGATGTTCATGAACTTCTCCGCCCCGAGGTCGGAGCCGAAGCCGGCCTCGGTGACGACGTAGTCGGCCATCCCGAAGGCGGCCTTGTCGGCCATCAGCGAGTTCGTCCCGTGGGCGATGTTCGCGAACGGCCCGCCGTGGACGAACGCCGGCGTCCCCTCGATGGTCTGGACGACGTTCGGTTTGATGGCGTCCCGGAGGAGCATCGTGACGGCGCCCGTCGCGTCGATGTCGTCGACCGTCACCGGGTCCCCGTCGCCGTCGTAGGCGACGACGATGCGGGCGACGCGTTCCTTGAGGTCGCCGAGACTACTCGCCATGCACAGCACGGCCATCAGTTCGGAGGCCGCCGTGAGCAGGAAGCCGTCCTCGCGGGGGGTCCCGCCGGTCTTCCCCCCGAGGCCGATGACCGTCTCCCGGAGCACCCGGTCGTTCATGTCGATGGCGCGGGGCCAGGCGACGTCGTTGACGTCGATGTCCAGCTCGTCGCCCTGCGATATCTTGGCGTCGAGCATCGCCGAGATGAGGTTGTGCGCCGAGGTGAGCGCGTGCAGGTCGCCGGTGAAGTGGAGGTTGATGTCCTCCATCGGCAACACCTGCGAGCGGCCGCCGCCGGCCGCGCCGCCCTTGACGCCGAACACCGGGCCGAGCGAGGGTTCGCGGATGGCGATCATCGCCGTCTCGCCGATGTGGTTGAGCGTCTGGCCCAGCCCGACGGTCGTGACGGTCTTGCCCTCGCCCTTCGGGGTGGGGGTCATCCCCGTCACGAGCACGAGGTTCCCCGCCTTCTCGTCCGCCTGCTCGCGGAGGCGGTCGATGGCGTGGTGCTTTACTTTCGCGGTGTACGAGCCGAAGTACTGGAGGTCGTCGAGACCGAGCCCCCAGGGTTCGACCAGCTCCCAGATGGGTTCCATGTCGGTCGACCGGGCGATCTCGTAGTCCGTGGGAAGCGGCCCCTCGACCTCGTCGGGTGGAGACATCTCGGACGGACGTTCCGGGCACCTCCTCAAGAACGTTGGCCAAGCTACCAGAACGAGGAGGGGTTGTGGTTCGCTCGGTGAGGCGACGCGCGCCGCTCTACATGCGGAAAATTCGATAGTTCGAGGTTCGCCGCAGGGACCGCTCGACAGTCCGGAAATCGCCATCGACTGAGGTGCTCGCGTCCGTTCGACGACAGCTTAATGGAGTCGCCCGCGCGGACATGTGCCATGAAGTACCACGAGGCGGTCGCGTCGATACACGCCCTCCAGCGACGACGACCGAAGTTCGGGACGGCGACGACCGCCCGACTCCTCTCGCACCTCGGCGACCCGCACGAGGACCTCGACTGCGTGCAGGTGGCGGGGTCGAACGGGAAGGGGAGCACCGCCCGGTTGCTGGAGAGCGTCCTCCGCACGTCGGGCGTGCGCGTCGGTCTGTTCACCTCGCCGAAGCTCACCGACCTCCGCGAGCAGGTGACGGTCGACGGCCGACCCGTCGCGCGCCGCGACCTCGCGACGTCCGTCGAACGCCTCGAACCGTGCATCGAAGCGCTCCGAGCCGAGGACGACGCCCCGACGCACTTCGAGGTGCTCACCGCCCTCGCGCTCCACCACTTCGCCCGTCAGGACGTCGACGTGGCGGTGCTGGAGGTGGGTATCGGCGGGCGCTACGACGCGACGAGCGTCGTCTCGCCGGTGGCGAGCGCGGTGACGAGCGTCTCCCTGGAGCACACCGACCTGCTCGGCGACACCGTCGAGGCAATCGCCCGCGACAAGGCGCAGGTCGCGCCAGAGGGGAGACCGCTCGTCACCGGCGCGACGGGTGCGGCCCTCGACGCGGTTCGGGGCGAGACGGACGTACTCACCGTCGGGGAGCGCGACGCCGACGTGGTCGCGGTCGAGACGGGGATGCGTTCGGCCGTCGAGAGCGACGTCGCCGTCACCGGCCCGGACTGGGCGCTCGAGACACAGCTCTCGCTGCTCGGGCGCCACCAGGCGACGAACGCGGGAATCGCCGCGACGCTGGCCCGGCAGGTCGCCGACGTCGACGAGTCGACGGTCGCCGACGGCCTCCGGCGGGCCACCTGGCCCGGTCGGTTCGAGGTCGTGGAGCGAGAGCCGTGGGTGGTCCTCGACGGGTCGCACAACCCGGCGGCGACGGCGACGCTCCGCGACCTGCTGGCGCGCTACGACTACGACGACCTGCACGTCGTCTTCGGGGCGATGTCCGACAAGGACCACGCCGGCATGGTCGAGGCGCTCCCACCGGTCGACACCGCGTTCGTCACCCGCCCCGAGGTCGACCGGGCGGCGAGCGTCGACACGCTCGCGGACGTCTTCGAGGGCCACGCGACGCACATCGAGGCGGTCCCGTCCGTCCCGGAGGCGACCGACCGTGCGGTCGAGGCGGCGGCCCCCACCGACTTCGTGCTCGTCACCGGGTCGCTGTACGCCGTCGCCGAGGCGCGCGACCGGTGGACACGGCTGGTCGTCCCGAACGACCGGACGTCGCCCCGGCCCCCCCTCGCCGGTGGGCGGTTCCCGGAAGTGGCGCGCGAGACGCTCGACCACCGGACGTTCGAGACACGCCTGCGACGCGAGCAGGCCGAGCGCGTCGCGGAACGGCTCGATGCGCTCGGCGGGGAGTGCGTTCGCTCCGCCGTCGGCGCCCCCGAGGGCCTCGAGGCGGTCGCCCTCGGGGGAACCGTCCCCTGCCTCCGCGAGCTCGCCGCCGACCTCTCCGGCGAGGGCCACGGGCTGGGGTCGGTCGCGCGACAGGTGGACGCTGCGCTCGACCCGCCCCCCGCGAACCCGTTCGGCAACGACCGCCGTCGAACGGCCGTGATGGGCGTCCTGAACGTCACGCCCGACAGCTTCCACGACGGCGGCGAGTACGACGAGTTCGAGGCGGCGGTCGCCCGGGCGCGGGAACTGGTCGCCGCCGGCGCCGACGTCGTCGACGTCGGGGGCGAGAGCACGCGGCCGGGTGCCGACCCCGTCCCCGTCGAGGAGGAGCGCTCGCGCGTCGTGCCGGTCGTCGAGGCCGTCTCCGACCTCGGCGTCCCGGTCTCCGTCGACACGCGGCGGGCAGCGGTCGCGAGCGCCGCGCTCGACGCGGGGGCGTCCGTCGTCAACGACGTCTCCGGCCTCGCCGACCCGGCGATGCGGTTCGTCGTGGCCGACCACGACGCCGCACTGGTCCTGACCCACAGCGTGTCGGCGCCCGTCGACCCCGACCGGCGCGTCACGTACGACGACGTGGTCGACGACGTGCTCCGCGACCTCGGAGAGCGGGTCCTGCTCGCCGAACGGGCGGGCGTCGACCGCGAACGCATCGTCGTCGACCCCGGCCTCGGGTTCGGCAAGCGCGCGGCCGAGTCGTTCGAACTCGTCGACCGCCTCCGCGCGTTCCGGGCCCTCGGCTGTCCCCTCCTGGTCGGCCACTCCCGCAAGTCGATGTTCGACCGCGTCGGCTGTCCGGGCGGCGAGCGCCTCCCGCCGACGCTCGCGGTCACCGCGCTGGCGGCCGAGCGGGGGGTGGACGTCGTCAGAGTACACGACGTCGCCGAGAACGCGGCGGTGGTCAGGACGGTCGCCGAGGCGCGAGGCCAGTGATGGACCGGTGTTCGACGCCGAACGCCTCCGAACGTATCGCCCCCCGAACGACGCGCCACACTCCGACCGATGACCGTCGGTGACGACCTCCTCGGTGTCCACGGACTCGAGGGACCAGTCCCCCTTCCACAGCTCCCGTTGCAGGCGGTCGACCTCCCGTCGGCCCTCGCCACGCCGGGACCGACCCGTGCGGTTGCGGCGTTCCTGTCGACCCTCGTCTTCGGCGGGGCCGTCCTCTATCGGTACGGCGGCCGTCTCGACGAGGCCGTCGACGCGACTGCGGCCAACCCGCTCGTCTCGGCGCTCTACGGCCTCGCCGCCTACGGTCTCGCGGTCTTCCTCGTCGGCTACGCGTACAGCCAACTGGCCCGTCTCGGTGTCGTCAGTCCCGCCGTCGCGACGCTCGTCGGCAGCGTCCTCGCCGTCCTCCTGCTGTCGCTCGCCGGCCTCGGGTTCGTCGTCGCCGGGACGTGGCTCACGACGGCCGTCGGCGGCCGCGACCCGTGGCTCGGGCTGGTGGGGGTCGGCGCCGTCGGGGCGCTCGTCTGGCTGGTCTTCCCGTTCGGGCTCGCGCTCGTCGTCTGGTTCGGCATCGCCGGCGTCGGCGTCGGTGGCCCGACCCGCCGGTGGATTCATCGCGACGCCACCGAGTCCGGCGAGGGCTAGCCCCGTCGGTCACTGGCGGCGGTAGTCGGAAGCGAAAGCGAGGGAGAAGCGTGAGAAGCGTGCGAGTCCGCGGACGGCGGTCCGTCCACGGCGGTCGGTACGGCCGTCGGGGTCAGTCGTCGCCCTCCGCGGTTCCACCCCCTTTCACGTCGGTCACCACGTCGCTGCCACTCGTGACCACCTCCACTTCGCCACGCTCGGTGATGTCCTGGATGCGTTCGGCGAACTCCTCGGATTCGAGGATCTCGTACTCGTTGTCGAGCCCGAGGTAGACCGTGTAACACATCACCAGCAGGATGACGGCGAACGGGAAGCCGGTCGCGATGGACGCGGTCTGGAGCGCCGCGAGCCCGCCGCCCCAGAGCAGGAGCGCCGCGACGGCGCCCTCGGTCACCGCCCAGAAGATGCGCTGGGCCTTCGGGACGTCGTGTTTCCCACCCGAGGTGAGGTGGTCGACGACGAGCGACCCCGAGTCCGAGGAGGTGACGAAGAACGTGATGACGAGCAACGTCGCCAGGATGCCGGAGACCGCCCCGAGCGGGAACTGCTCCAGCATGGCGAACATGGCGATGGTCTGGCCCGCATCGTTGTAGGCGGCGAGCGCGGCACCGTTCCCGTTGAGGGAGTTGAACAGCGCGCTGCCGCCGAACGTCGACAGCCAGATGGTCGAGAACAGGCTGGGCAGGAACAGCACGCCGATGACGAACTCGCGGACGGTCCGGCCCTTCGAGATGCGCGCGATGAACATCCCGACGAACGGCGACCACGCGATCCACCACGCCCAGTAGAAGATGGTCCATCCCTGGACCGTGGCGGCCCCGCCGCCCTGCGCGCCCGTGTAGAACGACAACGCCGGCAGGTTGCTGAAGTAGGCCCCGAGCCCCTGGACCCAGGAGCTGAAGATGTAGACGGTCGGGCCGACGGCCATCAGGAACCCGAGCAGGAGGAACATCAGGTAGAGGTTGAACGTGCTCAGACGCTTGACACCGCCGTCGAGGCCCGCCGCGACGGACGCCGTCGCGATGGCGGTGATGCCGGCGATGAGCAGTATCTGCACCCAGGTCGCCTCCGGGACGGAGATGATGCCGAGCATGTCGCCGCCGACGTACGAGATGCCGCCGTTGACCTGGGCGACCCCGAGTCCGAGCGACGTCGCGAGGCCGAACAGCGTGGCGAAGACCGTCACCAGGTCGATGACGTGTCCCGGCCAGCCGTAGATGCGGTCGCCCAGCAGCGGCCAGAAGATGGAGCGGAAGGTGAGGGGGAGCCCCCGGTTGAACGAGAAGAACGCCAGCCCGAGGCCGACCAGTCCGTAGATGGCCCACGGGTGGAAACCCCAGTGGAAGAACGTCTGGGCCAGCGCCACGGACGCCGCCGCGCCGGTCCCCGCCTCGACACCGTAGTAGCCCGGCACGTTGCCGAAGTACTCGAGCGGTTCCGAGACGCTGAAGAACATCAGCCCGATGCCCATCCCCGCGCTGAACAGCATCGCCATCCAGGCGAAGTCGCTGAACTCCTTCTCGGCTTTGACGCCGCCGATGCGGATGGTCCCGTACTTGCCGAAGGCGAAGTAGAGGATAGTCAGGATGAAGACGTTCACCACGAGGAGGTAGAACCAGCCGAAGGTCCCCTCGAAGAAGCCCCTGACGGCCGCGTACGCCGCCGCGGCGTCGCTCCCGAGCAGGATGGTCACCGCGACGAACACCCCGATCAGGAGCAGCGCGACCGGGAAGACGACCGGGTGGACGTCGAACCCCCACCGCTCGATGTTCGTGTCCCCGACCTCCCGGTCGGAGTCCGGGTGGAACAGTTCCACCTGGAGACCGTCCGACATCTCCCCCGTCATCTCGTCAGTGTCTGCCATGCGTTACCCCCTCCGTACGAAACCGCGATTCGCGTGTGTTCATGTCCGTTTTCCCCCATCTGTGGGTTGCTCACCGAACGGTCCCGGCCGGACATCACGAGCGTGACGACCCGTCACGTCGCCGATCCTGGCCGTGGGTCGTACGTGTGCGTAGTGTTATCGCACCGTCATACAGAACCAGGCGGTTAAGTATAATAAAATTTGGGCAGCGGTGACCGCCGCCGCTCCCGGCGAAAAACGGTCGAAAACCGGCGCACGGCGCCGACGTTCCGTTCGATTCAGGGTCCGGAGTGCTGGCCGAAACGACGGACTCACCCGGGGGCGATTCGACCGGGAAACCCGGTGAACGTGCCGGGTCCGACGGTGAGTTAAGCCACTGGAGCCCCTACAACACGTAATGACAGATAGACTATCTGTCGTGTTTGACCGGCTCAAGCGGGTCGCCAAACTGGTCGTCGACCCGCTCCGGAAGGACCCGGACGCGAGGCGGTTTCAGCTCTCGATTCCCGACGCGCACACGAGCACGGTCGACGGCGACACGGGGTGGGGTCGACGGCCGCCCGCACGGGTGCGGTGTTCGCGGTGCGGCGCCGGAATCAATCAGCGCAACCCGCACGACGACCTCGACTGCCCGGAGTGCGTCGCCACGTTCTCCTACCGGGAGTTCTCTCGACTGGAGCTCGTCTACCTGCGCTGTCCGGTCTGCGCGGACCGGATGCGTCACGGTCGACGCCACCCCAACGTCTTCGACGTCCCCGAGTGGGCGACCTGTCCAGGGTGTCAGTACCACTGGGAGTTCGGCCACTCCTTCTGAGGTGTCGACACGAGGCCATGATTTACGGTCACCGTCGCGCTACCGCCGGTATGGTCAACGTACCGGCGACGGTCGCCGCGGCGCTGGTGGTCGTCCTGTTCGGCGTGGCCCTGGTGACGATGACGACCGGCGACTTCGCCGTCGCTGGCGCCTGCTTCATGAGCGCGAGCGTCCTCATCTACCTCCGGGAGACGCGACTCGTCTCCCGCTGAGCGACCGACGGGGCAGACGGACACGTCGTCGGGGGAGCGACGTCGCGGCCGGGTCCCGTTACAGTTCGTCGACCCCCATACGCTGTGAGACGACGGGAACCGTCGCGGTCCGGACCACCTTGTCGGTCGTCCCTCCGAGGAGCGTGCCGATCTTCCCGCGGTAGGCGGAGCCCATCACGATGGCGTCCATCCCCTCCTCGTCCGCGTACTCGACGATGCGGTCGCTCACCGACCCGCTGAGGATGTCGCGGTGGCAGTCGACGCCCCGGCTGGTCGCCGCGTCGCAGATCTCCGAGAGGATCTCCTCCCCGTACTCGCGGTACTCCCTGCGCAGTTGTTCCTCGTCGTCCCGGATCGACAGCGCGCGCGGCGCCCCCGGTAACTCGATGACGTAGATCGCGTGGACGTCCGCGTCGAGCGCCGCGGCGAGTTCGATTCCGTGGAGAGCACCTTTGCGCCCCTCGTCGCTCCCGTCGTACGGGATGAGTAGGTGTTCGTACATGTGTGACACCCCAGTCGGAGTTCCGAACGTGTCGTGAAATAAGTTACCACGTCTCGCACCGTCTGCACGGCCGTACGCGGGGTCGAGCCGAGACGGTCGTCAGATGGTCGCCGCGATGTTCTCGACGGAGTAGCCCGCCGACTCGACGGCGTCGACGATGGCCGCGGCGTGTTCCGCGCCGCTGGTCTCGACCCTGAACACGAGGTACGCCTCGCCGATCTCGAGGTTGTCGACCGACCGGTCGTGGCGCACGTCGTGGATGTTCGCGCCGTAGTCGGCGACGATGCCGGCGATCTCCTCCATCGTCCCCGGCCGGTCGTCGATGCGGATACGGAGGCGCAGGAGCTGCTGGCGCGCGGTCAGTGCGTGGACCAGGACTGTCTGGAGACGCGTCATGTCGAGGTTCCCCCCGCAGAGCAGCGGCATCACCGTCTCGCCGGCCACGTCGACGTCGCCGCCCAGGAGCGCGGCCACCGACGCCGCGCCCGCCCCCTCGACGACCTGCTTCGCCCGTTCGAGCAACAGGAGGATGGCGCGGGCGATCTCGGTGTCCGTGACGGTGACGACCTCGTCGACGTTGCGCCGGATGATGCGCAGCGTCGTCTCGGAGATGCCGCCGGTGGCGATGCCGTCGGCGATGGTGTTGACCTCGTCGAGGGTCACCGGAATCCCCTTGTCGAGGCTCTCGTGGACCGTCTGTGCCCCGGCGGCCTGGACGCCGACGACGCGCGTCTCCGGCGAGAGGTGTTTGATGGCCGTCGAGATACCGGAGATGAGGCCGCCCCCGCCGATGGGGACGAGGACCGTGTCGACGTCGGGACAGTCGTGGTACATCTCGGTGCCGAGCGTCCCCTGCCCGGCGATGATGTCCGGGTCGTCGTAGGCGTGGACGAACTCGGCGTCCGTCTCCTCGACCGCCGCCTTCGCGTGGGCCATCGTCTCCTGGAAGTCCTTGCCGACGAGTTCGACCGTCGCGCCGTACCCCCGCGTCGCGTCGACCTTCGCCTGCGGCGCCGTCTCCGGCATGTAGATGGTCGACTCAGCGCCGCACTTCGTCGCGGCGAGCGCGACACCCTGGGCGTGGTTGCCCGCGCTGGCGGCCACGAACGACTCGACGCCGCGGTCGACGTCCTGCCGTATCTTGTTGTACGCACCGCGGGTCTTGAACGACCCCGTCCACTGCAGGTGCTCCATCTTCAGGTACACCGTCGCGTCGACGAACCCGCCGAGCGACGAACTGAGTTCGACCGGCGTGCGCTTGACGACCGTGTCGTCGTCGAGACGGGTGCGCGCGCGCTCGATGTCGCTGTACTGGACGGGGAGTTCGTCTGTGTCGGTGTCTGCGTCGGTGTCGGTCATGGTCGTGGAGTCGAGGTCGGGTCAGTTCGCGGTCGGTCGTCGGACGGTGCTCACCGGAGTATCTTCTCCCGGCCGGGGTCGAACAGCGGTTCGTCGCGCACGGTCGCGGCGTAGGTCTCGCCCTCGCACAGGACCTCGACGCTGGTCCCCGCCTCGGCGTACTCGCTCGGGACGTACGTGTAGGCGATGGACTCCCCGATGGCGTAGCCGAAGTCGCCCGCCTGGACGTAGCCGATGGCCTCGCCGTCCTTCAGGACGGGCCGGCCGCTCAGGACGACGTCCGTCGAGTCGTCGAGGGTGAGGGGCGTGACGCGGGTGTCGATGCCCGCCTCGCGCGCCGCTTCGAGCGCCTCCTTCCCGACGAAGTCGGTGTCCGTGTCGACGGCGAACGGCAGGCCCGCCTCGTAGGGGTTGGCGTCCGTGTCGATGTCGGTCCCCCAGAGGCGGTAGCCCTTCTCCAGGCGCATCGACTCCAGCGCGCCCCCGCCCATCGGTCGCACGCCGAGGTCGTCGCCCGCCTCCCACAGCGTCTCCCAGAGGCGCGAGCCGTACTCCGTCGGCGCCCACAGTTCGTAGCCGAGTTCCCCGACGTACGACACCCGGAGCGCGACGACGGGCACCTCACCGACGTAGAGCCGTTTCGCGCGGAAGTAGGGGAGGCCGTCGTTCGAGACGTCGGCGTCTGTACACCGCTGGAGGAGGAGGCGCGCCTTCGGTCCCCACAGCCCGATAGTGGACTTCGCGCCCTCCTCGACGTGGACCGAGACGGTCTCGGGGGCGTGTTCGCGCAACCACGTCCCGTGGATGCCCGGCGAGTTCCCGCCGCCGGTCGTGACCATGTACTCCTCGTCCCCGAGGCGGACGACGGTGACGTCCGCGAGGATGCCGCCCCCCTCGTTGCACAGGAGGGAGTAACGCACCTGCCCGACGTCGATGGCCACGTCGTTCGTACACATCCGCTGGAGGAACGCCTCGCTCCCCTCCCCCGAGACCACGATGGAACTGAACGACGTCATGTCGAACAGCGAGACGTGCTCGCGGGTGTGGAGGTGTTCGGCGCCCTCGATGGGCGAGCGGTTGATGCCCTGCCAGCCGTCCTGTTCGGGGATGCGGTCCTCGTAGCGCTCGACGAGGTCCGCGTTCGAGTCGTACCACTGGGCGCTCTCCCACCCACCGCTCTGGACGAAGTGCGCCCCCAGCTCCCGCTGGTGGTGGTGGAACGGACTCGTCCGCAGGCCGCGGTGGTCCTCGGGTTGCCAGCGCGGTTCGACGATGGAGTACACCTGCTCGTAGCGCTTCGCCCCGCGGTCGACGAAGTAGTCTTTCTCGCCGGCGTGGGGTTCGAACCGGCGGACGTGGACGCTCCCCGTGTCGACCGGTCCCGACGGCAGGCGGGGGACGTCGTTCTCCATCCACTCGGCGACGATGCGGCCGTACCCGCCGGAGTGCGTCCACCAGATGGCGAGGGCGCTCCAGAGGCCGTCGACGGTCGTGGGACCGACCGCCGGCATCCCGTCGGGCGTGAACACGAAGATGCCGTTCTCGGTGACGGCGTACTCCGCGTCCGCCGACGCCGGCAGGAGTTCGTCGAACGCCTGCTTGGCCGACTTCTCGCGGTTCGGGTGGGTCGGGCGCTCCCAGTGTTCCCTCGTGAAGCCGCGGACCGACGCCTGTCGCTCCTCGCTGTTCGCCCCCATCGCCTCGGGGTCGACCGACAGCGACTCGTGGTTGTACGACCCCATCCCGAGGGAGTCGCCGTGGGTGCGGAAGTAGAGCGAGTTGTCCTGGTCGCGCCCGACGGGCTGGTGCGGTCCCTCGCTCATGTACTCCTGGATGTCGCGGTTCCCGGGGACGTCGAGGCCGGCGGTGTTGTCGCCGACCGACCCCCCGGTCCCTTCGAGTTCCGCGAGCGGTTCGGTGACGACGTACTGGTGTTCGACCGGCGCGATGGGGAGGTCGAGACCGGCCATCCGGCCCGTCTGGTAGCCCCAGTTGTTCGTCGCGACGACGCAGCGGTCGCACTCGACGCGGCCGCGGTCGGTCTCGACGGCTCGAACCTCGCCGCCGGCCACGTCGAGGTCGGTCACCGTCGTGTCGCCGTAGAACGCGGCGTCCGTGTGCTCGACGTACCACTGGAGCGCCGCGATGCCGTCGACGCGGCCGTCGGTGGGCGAGTAGTACCCGCCCAGTATCTCCTGTTCGTCGACGAGCGGGAGGTGCTCGACCACCTCCGCCGGCGAGAGCAGTTGCGGGTCCGGCAGGCCGTAGGCGGTGGCGTTCTCGACGCGGCGCTGGAGGAAGTCCATCCGCTCCTCGCTGCGGGCGACTTCGATGCCCCCGACCTCGTCGTACGCCCCCATCTCCGAGAGCAGGCGACTCGTGTAGTAGGCCGCCTTCGTCTGGAGCTTCGACGGCGAGGTCTGGAACATGATGCCCGGGGCGTGGACCGACGACCCGCCGGTCACCGGTAGCGGCCCCTGGTCGACGACGACCACGTCCTCGGCGCCGAGCTCCGAGAGGTGGTAGGCGACGCTACAGCCGACGGCACCGGCACCGATGACGACGGTCTCCGCTCGCGACGGGAGGTCCGTGGAACTCATGTCACCCCGTACTGCGGTCTATCAGTATCATAAGTACACCGGTGGGGGCCACGACCCGAACCGGTAATCGCACGTCTCGCCATCTCAGAGGCTCGAATACGAGAGATGAGGGCTGACCGCCCGCGACGACCGTGGCGTTCCCGTGACGGGCGGGCGAACCACAGTATGACAGGGATGTTATGCGACGGGGTCGCCCGGGCTCAGACGAGCGGTTCCTCGCGGACGGTCGCCGCGTACCGCTCGCCCTCGTAGAGGACCTCGACCTCGGTCCCCGGTTCCGCGTACTCCGGCGGCAGGTACGTGTAGGCGACGCAGGCGCCGACGGTGTAGCCGTACTCCGCGCTGTGGACGTAGCCGATGGCCTCGCCGTCCTTCAGGACGGGGCGGTCGGCCATGACGACCGCCTCCTCGTCGTCGAGGGTGAGGCAGGCCACCTTCTGGCGGAGGTCCTCGGCCCCCCCTTCGAGCGCCTCCTTCCCGATGAAGTCGGTGTCCATGTCGACGGCCCAGCCGAGGCCGGCCTCGTAGGGGGTCTGTTCGGTGTCGAGGTCCGCGCCCCACAGCCGGAACCCCTTCTCGATGCGCAGGGCGTTCAGCGCGCCGTTACCGTAGGGTCTGAGGTCGTACTCCTCGCCGGCCTCCACGAGGTGTTCCCAGAGCGTCTCGCCGTACTCGGAGGGGGTGTAGAACTCCCAGCCGAGTTCCCCGGCGTAGGAGACCCGCAGCGCGGTGACGGGGACGTTCCGCACGAAGAACTGCTGGCTCGTGAAGAACGGGAAGGCGTCGTCCGAGAGGTCGACGTCGGTCACCGCAGAGAGGACGTTGCGCGCTTCGGGGCCGGTACAGACCATCGCGGCCAGGCTGGAGGTGACGTCGTTGACGTGGACGCCCTCCGGGGCGTGCTCGCGCACCCAGGCGACGTGGTTGTTGCCCACCTCGCGGCCGGTCGTCAACAGGAGGTAGCGCTCCTCGCCGGTGCGCGTGACGGTGATGTCGGCGCGGACGCCGCCCGCCTCGTTGCACATCAGCGTGTAGCGCACGCCGCCGACGTCGAGGTCCACGTCGTTCGTACACAGGCGCTGGACGAACGCGCCGGCCCCCTCGCCGACGACCTCCATCTTGTTGAACGGGGTCATGTCGTGGAGGCCGACCTTCTCGCGGACGTGGAGCGCCTCCGCGCCCTCGATGGGCGACCAGTAGGTGGCCTCCCACCCCTCGCGGTCGGGGATGCGCTCGCCGTACTCCTCGACGAGGTCGGCGTTCGACTCGAACCACTGGGGCGCCTCCCAGCCGGCTTCCGCCCACATCTCGCCGCCGGCCGCGACGTGGGAGTGGTACATCGGCGTCCGCCGGATGTCGCGCTGTTTGCCCTCCCAGACCCACTTCGGGTGGACGATGTTGTAGACGATACGGTACTCCTCGCCGCCGATGTCGCGGGTGAAGTCCCAGCTCCCCTCGTGGGCGTCGAAGCGGTTGACGTCGGCGTGGCCGAGGTCGATGGGGCCGTCGGGCAGGCTGGGCGTCCCGTTGACCATCCACTCGGCGAGGGCCTTCCCGGCGCCGCCGGCGTGGGTGATCCAGATGGCGGCCGCCGTCCAGAGGCCGTCGTAGCCCTGGACCGGCCCCATGACCGGCAGGCCGTTGGGCGACTCCGCGAACATCCCGTTGTACCTGTGCTCGAGGTCCTTCCCCGCCGTGGCGGGGATGAGTTCGTCGCTGGCCTGCCGGGGCGCCTTGTCCGGGCGGTCCGGGTGGGTGGCGGTCTCCAGGTGGTGCTCCGTGAAGTCGTGGACGGACGCCTGGTTGCCGTCGGGGTCGTTGCCGCCCAGTTCGCGGGGGTCCGGCACGACCGGCTCGTGGTTGTACGAGCCGATGCCGTAGGCGTCCCCGTGGGTCCGGAAGTACATCGCGTTGTCCTGGTCGCGCAGGATGGGCCGGTCGGGGGACGCGAGCAGTCGTGTGGCTTTCTCGCCGGAGACGTTCTCGTACTGCTCGAACAGCGGGTGGTCGGTGACGTCGGCCGCGTTCGCCGACAGCTCCTCGAGCGGTTCGGTCATCGTGTACTGGTGTTCGACCGGCGCCACCGGGAGGTGGACGCCGAGTCGCTCGCCCAGTTGCCGCGCCCAGATGTTCGTCGCCACGACCACCTCGTCGCAGTCGATGCGTCCGTGTTCGGTCTCCACGGCGACGACCGACCCGTCCTCGACGACGACGTCCTCGGTCCGGGTGTGCGGGACGAACGTCGCGCCGCGGTCCATCGCCGCCCGCGCCAGCGCGTCGCAGGCGACGACGCCGGAGGCCTGCCCGTCGGTGGGCGAGTAGTAGCCCCCGAGAATCTGCTCCTCGTCGACGAGCGGGAGGTGCTCGACCACCTCCGCCGGCGAGAGCAGTTGCGGGTCGTCGATACCCCACGCCGTGGCGTTCTCGACGCGGCGCTGGAGGAAGTCCATCCGCTCCTCCGTTCGAGCGACCTCGATGCCCCCGACCTCCTTGTACGCCTGCTGGCCGTCCGCCCCCTCCAGGTCCGAGTACAGCTGTCGGCTGTAGTCGGCGAACTTGGTGAGTATCTTGTCCTCGGCCGTCTGGAACATGATGCCCGGGGCGTGCGTCGACGAGCCCCCCGTCGTCGGCATCGGTCCCTGGTCGACGACGACGACGTCGTCGCGGCCGAGGGCCGTCAACTGGTACGCGAGGTTGCAGCCGACGATACCGGCCCCGACGACGACGGTACCGGCTTCGGTCGGCACGCTATCGGTGGTGTCCATGAATCCGCTTGGGAGGTGGCCCCGGCGGCGGGATATAGTTTCGCCCCACCCGGCGGGTTCCTCGATTCGTCCGAACGCTGGTAGGTCGAGGAACGGGCACACCGCCGTGCCCGGCGCTTTTGACGGTCGGTCCGCTGGGGGGCGTATGGAGTACGAACCGGTCACGCACACCACGGCCGACCGGCGCCTCGGTCGCCTCCCCTCGGGGGCCGAGGTGGGCGTCACCGTCCACCGGTACGTCGGGGGCGACGGGCCGACCGTCCACGTCCAGGCCGCCCAGCACGGCATCGAACTCAACGGGGCGGCGGCGCTCCGGCGCCTCCACGGGCGCCTCGTCTCCGGGACTGTGGCGGGGACCGTCGTCGTCGTCCCCGTCGCGAACCCGCTGGCGTTCGACCACCGGTCGTACCTGACGCCGGCGGCGTACGACGCGCTGAACCCGAACCTGAACCGCGTGTGGCCCGGCGACGACGGCGGGAGCCTCCAGGAGCGCCTGGCGGCCCGCCTGTGGGAGCTGGTGCGCGAGGCCGACGCCGTCGTCGACCTGCACACGGGGACCGCGGACACCCTCGAACACGTCCGCTTCCGGCCGGAGGCCCCCGAGTCGCGGGCGCTCGCGGAGGCGTTCGGTTCGGAGTACCTCCTCGCAGACCGGGCGAACGCGATGGAGGACGGCGGCGGGAAGTTGCGGGCCGCGGCGGTACGGGCGGACATCCCGGCGGTCACGGCGGAACTCGCGAACAGTCGGACGGTGGCGCACTCGGCCGCCGACGCCGGCGCCGACGGCGTGTGGAACGTCCTCCGGGAACTGGACGTCCTCCCCGATTCCCCGGTCTCGACGCCGTCGCCCGCCGTCCTCGAGGACGACGCGGCGTCGCCCCGCGCCGCGTCGTCGGGGCTGTTCGAACTCCGCCCGGACGTGAGCGTCGGCGACCGCGTCGACGCCGGGGACGAACTGGGGGCGGTCTTCTGTCCGTCGTCGTTCGAACGGCTCCAGACCGTGACGGTCGGGTCGTCGGGCGTCCTCTACTCCCTCGCCCGGGAGGCGGTCGTCGTCGCGGGCGAGCGCCTCGCCGGCGTCGCCACGCCCGTCGAGGGATAAGCCATTCCGCACGCTGATGGCCGCTGCGGCGGGTGAGCCATGTGAACTGACTTCAATGGGTTGGCTATTCCTGACATATCGTTATGAACCTCGATGTGTCGCTAGTTAACAAGACTATGGGACTACGAACCTCCTTCGACGTCCTCTCGCGAATCGTCGAGCGGTACGAGTCGCGGGGGCGGTCGGTGCGGCGGGTCGAGGTGGCGACGCGCGAGGCGGGTGGGGAGTGCCTCTGCGCGACGATGGACGTCGCGGTGTCGCTCTGCTCGGCGGTCGGTGGGGGGACGCGGCCGGCACTCCCCCCACGGACGGCGACGCTGACCGAGGGCGACCGACTCCAGGTGGAGTTCTCGGCGGCGGACCTCCTCGACCTCCCGCCCGCCGCGACGGAGGCCGTCTCGATGGCGACGCGGGCCGTCGGCGTCACCGACGAGGAGGTCGTCCTGACGGTCGACCTCACTGTCGACCCCGCGGCGGTCGACGAGGGTATCGACGAGAACGACGCCCCACGCGACCGCGGGGACGACGTCGCTCCGGACACGGCCGCGCTCGAGGCCGTTCGCGACGAATCGCTCCCGCCGTACGAGGACACCGACTACCTCCGGGCGCTCTACGAGGCCTGCGACACCTTCTCGGAGATGAGCCGGCGTATCGAGATGGACGTCGCCGCGGAGACGGTCCGGCGGTACATGATAGAGGCCGGCGTCCACGACCCGGTGTCGTACGCCACGTCGACCGGGGACGAGGGACCGTCTCCCGACGGGGACGCGAGCGCGCACCCCGGCGACGGCGGGGGGGACCCGACCACGGACTCCGACCCGGACCGGAACCCGGGCCCGACGACGGACGACCGCGAGTCGCTCCCCGACGAACGGCTGGTGGCCGACGGCGTCGGTCTCCCCGAGGAGGTCGAACTGTCCGACGTCGTCGAGGCCGTCGTCGACTCCGTCTCCGTCTTCGAGGTGCAGCGGAAACTCGACCTCGACCGCCGGCCGACGGTCGAACTCCTGCGGCAGCTCGACCTGCTCGACCTCGTGATGCACCGGGTCGCGGACGGCCCGAACCGCGGGACGTCCTACGAGGAGGTCGCCACGCGCATCAGGCGCTGTGCCGCCGGCGAGGCGTAGCGCGTACTTAAACGGGTTCGCTGGAACACCCACAGAGGCAAGTGTCGATAGGCCTATCCGTACACGACCTATGTCCCTGGGAACACGGACCACGACCGCGCCGGCGGGGGTCGAGGCGCTCCTCGCCGACGCGCGCTTCGAGCTGATGCCGTTCGAGAGCTTCGACGACGAGCTAACGCACCTCCCCGAGGGCGCCACCGTCGCCATCACCACGTCACCACAACTCGGTATCGAGCGGACCGTCGAGCGCGCCGAGGAGGCCGCGGCCCGCGGGTACGACGTCGTCCCGCACGTCGCCGCCCGCTACGTCACCGACCGCGACCACCTGTCGGACATCGCCCGCCGCCTGACGGACGCCGGCGTGACCGACGTCTTCGTCCCGGGCGGCGACCGCGAGGAACCGGCCGGCGAGTTCGAGTCGGCGCTCGACCTGCTCACCGCACTGGAGGAGACGTCGTACTCCTTCGAGGAGGTCGGCATCACGGGGTACCCCGAGGGACACGCGTTCATCGACGAGAAGACGCTCATGGACTCGATGGAACGGAAGGAGCCGTACGCGACGTACATCGTCACCCAGCTCTGTTACGACCCCGACGCCGTCGTCGAGTGGGTCGAGGACCTCCGCGAGCGGGGCATCGACCTCCCCGTCGAGGTGGGTATCCCCGGCGTGATGAAGTACCAGCGGCTCCTGAAGATATCCCGGAAGGTCGGCGTCGGCGACTCCGTGAAGTTCCTCAAGAAGACGACGGGCGTCCTCGGGTTCGTCCGCCAGCTCGTCGGGTCCCGCGGGACGTACCGCCCCGACGACCTCATCGACGGGCTGGCGCCGTACGCGAACGACGAGCACTACGCCATCCGCGGAGTCCACGTCTACACGTTCAACGAGACGGCCGACACCGAGGAGTGGCGCCACGACCGCCTCCAGGGGTAGCGCACCCGACTCACTCGTCCCCGGCGGCCGCGTCCTCCCCGGCCGGGTCGACGCTCCGCTCCGTCCGGAACAGGTTCCCGGGGTCCCACTCGCGCTTGACCGCCGCCAGTCGGTCGCGGTTCTCGCCGTAGGCGGTCCGGACCCGGGCCTCGGGTTCGTCGTCGGGCAGGAAGTTCAGCGGGACAGCTCCCGTCGTGTGTGGCCGGAGCGCCTCGTGGAACGCCCGGACCCACGCGACGTGGTCGTCGTCCCGGTCGGGGTCGTTCCACCGCGTCTCGACGAGGAGGTGATGGGCGTCCTCCCGGTGGGGATAGGCGGTCGCGTCCGGCGCCGGGTCCGTCTCGGCGCCGCCCCGCGGCGAGACGAACACCGTCGCCCCCTCGGAAGGTGCGTCCGCGATGAACTCGGCGATGGCGTCGACGACCGGGTCGGTGAGCGTCTCGACGTACTGGCTCCGGAGGTGGGTTCGCGCGGACCCGCCGCTCGCGCCGGCGCGCTGGAACGACGCGTACGACCGGGGCCGGAGGCTGTCCATGACGGGGTCGCCGGCCGCCCTGAGCGGGTCGAGGACCCGACACCCCTCCGCCGGCGACCCGGCGTAGCAGGCGATGAGGATGGCGACGCGCGTCCCCCTGACCGACTCGGGATAGACGGTCGAGTCGGGGAGGACCATACTCCCGAACAGCAGTCGCACCTCGCGCGGTGCGTCGGCCACGAACCGCCGGTAGCGGCGTGCCACCGCCCGGGTCTCCTCGGCGGGGTAGACGAGCGACCCGGCGAACACCTCGTGCACCTCGTGGAGCCGGAACTCGAAGCTCGTGACGACACCGAGGGCGCCACCGCCGCCGCGGAGCGCCCAGAAGAGGTCCGCGTGCTCCGACTCGCTGGCGTGGACCCACTCCCCGGCGGCCGTGACGACGTCCGCCGACAGGAGGTTGTCGCAGGTGAGGCCGTACACCCGGCTGAGCCAGCCGACGCCGACGCCGAGCGTCAGCCCGGCGACGCCGATGTCGGGGTCCTGTCCGCCCGGGACGGCGAGGTCGAACGCCTGGGTCTCGTGGTCGACCACGCCCCACGTGGCGCCCGCCCCGACCCGCGCCGTCCGCGCGTCCGGGTCGACGCGCACCCCGTCCATCGGGCCGAGGTCGAGGACGACGCCGTCGTCACAGACCGCGCTGCCCGAGACGTGGTGGCCGCCGCCCTTGACCGCGAGCGGGAGGTCGTACTCGCGGGCGACGTCCACCCCCGCGACGACGTCCGCGACCCCCGCACACCGGAGGACGACGCCGGGGTACCGGTCGACGCGGGCGTTCCACACCGTCCGGGCGTCGTCGTAGCCGTCGTCGTCGGGGGAGAGCACCGCGCCGCGGACGCGCGCCCGGAGCCGGTCGAGCGCCGCGCTCGGGAGGCGCGTCGTCGGGGGGGTGGTGTCTCCGGTCATCTCGCTGGTTCGCCACGTGCGGCGAAGAAATCGTGAGTCGAGCGGTCCGGTCGGTCAGTCGTCGCTCGCGTCCTGGCGGGCGTGGAGCTTCGCCTGTTCGCGGGCGCTCGGGTTGACCGACTCCTTGAACGGCACCTTCGCCACCTTCGCGTACACCGGTTCGTCGTCCTCCTCGGCGTACTCCTCGGGGAGGTGGACCTGGAACTCCAGGTCCGGTTCCTCCTCGTAGACGGCGTCGTTGAGCGGCGCGTCGGTCGCCTCCTGGAGTTTGTCGGCCGGGACGAACCCGAGGCCGATGTTCGTCTCCAGTTCGGGGTTCCACCACGGCGAGGTCATGTAGCCGCACTCCTCACCCGTCTCGGGGTCCGAGACCAGCCAGAAGTCGGGCGCGTAGTCGCGGATGGGTTCGCCCGCCATCTTCAGGCCGACGAGCTTCAGGTTGAACGGGTACTCGCCGTTCTCGATGGCCTCCTTCTGTTCCTCGAGGGCCTCCTTCCCGATGTAGTCCCCCTCCTTCTCGTCGGGGACCTGGTAGCCGAGGTTCACCTGGAACGGCGACGTCTCGTGGTCCATGTCCTGGCCCCACGAGAGGATGCCGGCCGCGATGCGCCGGTGGTGGCCGGGCGCGATCTGCATCCCGCCGTGGTCCTTCACGGTTTCGAGGACCGGGTCCCAGACGCGTTCGGCGTTCTCCATCGCGTCGCGGACGTAGATCTCGAAGCCCTTCTCGCCGGAGAAGCCGGTCTGACTCACCAGCACCTCGCAGCCGTCGACCTCCGCCTCCAGCAGGCCGTAGTAGGGGATGTCGCTGACCTCGTCGCCGACGACCTCCCGCATGACGTCCTCCGAACGGGGGCCCTGGATCTGCATCGGCGCGACGTCTATCTCGTCGATCTCCACGTCGAAGTCCATGCCGACGTTGACGCCCTGGAGCCACTGCATGAGCGTCGAGTCCGAGATGGAGAACCAGAACTCGTCCTCGGCGACCCGGAGCAATACGGGGTCGTTCAGGATGCCGCCGTCCTCGTTACAGAGGATGACGTACTTGCCGTGCATCGGTTCGATGGCGGTGGCGTCGCGGGTGATGACGTAGTCGGTGAGCGCCTCGGCGTCGGGACCCTTCACGCGGATCTGGCGCTCGACGGCGACGTCCCACAGCGTCACCGTGTTCGTCAGCGCCTCGTACTCGGCCATCGCGCCGCCGTCTTCGGGTTCGACGAGGCCGCGCGGGTGGTAGATACGGTTGTACACCGTACATCGCCACGCCCCCTCTTCGTTGAACGACTTGTGGAAGAACGGTGACTTGCGCACGCGCGTCGAGACAAGCATCCTGATGCCGGGGTCGCCGCTCTGGCGCAGGTTCCGTGGCAGGACGCGGTCAGACTGGTCGACGCCCGGGTGATTCGGGTGTCCGTCGTTGTCTGGCATACTCGTGTAGTACGCTAGCAATCGAACATAAAAGGGGTCGTTAACAATCAATGGTGTTTATGTAGCGCTCGTCGAGACTCCGCCCTCGCCCCCGGCAGGGCGGCGAGCGTTCCGTCGCCCAGGTGACTACTCCGTCTCCTGGTCGGCGATGGTGGCGGCGACGAGGTTCCGCATCCCCCGCCGCAGACGGCCGCTCATCGCCGTCGACGAGAGGCCGATCTCCTCGGCCACCTCGCTGAGCGAGATGTCGCGCGGTTCGCTGAAGTAGCCCTTCTCGTAGGCGAGTTGCAGCGCCGCCTTCTGTTCGGTCGTCAGGCCGAACGAGCGGTCGCCGGAGGCGTCCTCGTTGCCGTATATCTCCACGATGTCGAGCGTGATGTCGTTCTCGGTCGCGTACGTCCAGACGGCGTTGAGCGCCTCCCGGTCGGGCAGGAGGAGACGGACGAGCCAGCCGTTGCCCCGCGTCTCCGTGTGGACGAGGTAACCGTTCGCCCGCGTGACCGCGGTGCTGATGAGCTTCGTCTCCGGGGTGTGCTCGATGTAGTAGATGCCCGTCCCGTCGGTCCAGTCGACGAGTTCGTAGTCGTGGACCGTCTCGTCGGCCTCGAAGGCGGCCTCGAGTGCCGCCCGGTCGTCGTACTCGACGAGGAACGGGAAGACGGTCATCCCGGGGCTGGTCGTTCCCTGCGTGATGACGCGTATCCGGACGTCGTCGAGGGTCCGCAGGGTCGGGACGAGCGCCATGCGGTCGTGTTTGACGTGGACTTTCGCTGTGATGGACATGGGGGCGTGGCCTCCGCCGCTGACGCGCCGTCGCGTCGGGCGGACCGGTCTGTCAGGAGAGTAACCCCGGGTGATAAATAACGTTTACATACACTGGTGGGGGACGGCCACCGACATCTCGCCGGACCCCTCATATAATCGACTTCCGGGGCGGGCGCCTCGACGGGACACTGCCGACGGCGACTCAAATGAACCACGCGCCTTCGTCGGCGAGCTACAGCACAGGACGGAGCTCGTCTCTCGGGGTGCCGGTCTCAGCGCGAGCCGGGCCACGCCGGAGACGCGCGGCGAGCGGGTGGAGGAGGGAGCGGCGACGGACCCGGCGGCCCAGTTCTCCGACGAACTCGGGCGCCACCCCGCCGGCCAGGCTGACCGAACGGACCGATGACCGACTACGCGCTCCACGAGCCGCCCTACTCGGGGACGCCTCGGCGAGACCGCCGACCACTTCCTCCTGTCTTCCTTCGGGGGCCCGCCGGAGAACTTCGCCGACCTCCAGTTGCCGGTCGTTGACCCGGGCGGGAACCTCAACCTGAACGCGCTGGAGACGGTACACGGTGGCGCACACAGCGTCGGGGCCATCGACGATGTCGACGAGGACACCACCGAGGACGCGAAAACGCTGCTGGAGGGCCTCGCCGACGAGGCGTTCGACCACGACCCCGGCGGATGAGACGAACGTGCTCTCCCCACCGGCCGAGGTACCCGACACTATGGCAAAATTCTGGTAGTTCCGCCGGCGAACGGGTGCGGACACCGACCGGCGGGCGGGCGGCGCACTGTTTCCGGACCCGGAGCGGTCCGGAGTATCGCGGGGTATCGGGTGAGAGACGCACTCACACTGAGTTCTGGCCGAGACGGTTCGACGGGCTGTCGTCGAGACCTTCACGAATTATAACTGCGTCCGAGACTGTTTGCCAGGCTGGAATATAAACCCCTGTACGTGTACGCGCGAGGGGCTTTGGGGCCCAGGACAGTAGGAAGAAGTGAGATGAGTAACGCAAAACGTAGCCATCTTCGACGCAGCGATTCCACGACCAACGACATCTATCTCCCCGCCGTCTCGCTCCCCCCCAACTTCGGGGTCGTCGAGAAGACCGTCACGAAGTTCCTTCGCCGTCACGGTCGCGTGCTGATTCCGGACACCTACAACCGGTAGATCGACCGACGGCCGCGACGGTGATACGCCGCGCTCGACCGACGGCGGCTTCGTGACCGAGCGCCGACGCGTTCCTTCGCGTTCCGACGATCGACTAGCCGGCGGTCCGACACAACGTCGGGTACCTCGTGACGGACACCGCTGTCACCGTCACCACCGTACAGGGGCCCCACCGGCCGTACGAACGTCCTCTGTGTGTAGAGGTACCGTTATACACGGCGGTTACGAACGTTTCCTATGTACTCGCGGATACTCCTGCCGACGGACGGAAGCGACGGCGCGGCGGAGGCGGCCGAGACGGGCCTCGAACTGGCTACCCGGTTCGACGCCTCGGTCCACGCGCTCTCCGTCATCGACGCGCGGTTCGTCGCGTCGGACTACGACCTCGTCGTCGAGGCGGCCGAACGCGACGCCGAACGGGCGCTCGACGCGGTCGACGAACTCGGGAACGAGTACGGTGTCCCCGTCGAGAAGCACCTCCGCCGGGGCGTCCCCGCCGAGGAGATCGTCGACGCCATCGGGGCGTACGACGTCGACCTCGTCGTCATGGGGACCCACGGACGGACCGGTATCGACCGGCTCGTCCACCTCGGGAGCGTCACCGAACGCGTCGTTCGCGCCGCCCCCGTCCACGTGACGACGGTGCCGCTGCACGGGTGAACCGACGACGACCCGTCGCCGGGACCCGTGACGGGGGGTGACGTGACGGCTCGTGGATACTTGTGAGCAGTATTCGTGTCAACCGGTACCATTTACCTGTCACCCCTCACAGGTTCCGGCGGGGTTCGGAGGTTTCCGACCTGATTCCTGTCGACCCCTGACGCATGGTACAAGGACAAGACGCCGCGACACCGTCTGAGAGTTAGTCACCAGCTGGCACGTACGCGGCGTCTCATGACACTGCACCGAGCGTCGGCTCTTTCGAGGCTCCCGTCTACCGGGGCTACCACCAGCCACCCGAGACGCCGCGTTACCACTCCGTGCCAACCCATCGCTTACCCGTCGTCTCCCCGCGAGCCGAAGCGCCCGTGCGAGGAGGGTCGGTCACGTCGGAGCGGTCGGGACGGGCTCGCTCGTCAGCCGTCCTCGGTGAGGTAATCGCGGATACAGCGCCCCTGCGAGTAGGTGAACGTGACCGTCCCGTGGAGGACCGACGGCGTCGAGAGCGGTTCGTCGGGGGCGAACCGCTGGAACCGCGACCCCGACGGGAAGTCGAAGTCGACGCGGTCGACCTCGGCCTCGTACAGTTCGCTGACGAACGGGATGGGCACCTCGACGAGTTCGTTCACCTGTGCGCGGCCGCCCGCCGGGTCCGGGAGCTGTCGGTGTGCGTAGTAGTGGAGGTGGCCGGTGAGCGTGTCGACCTGTTCGTCGCCGACGCTCGCCTCCGCCTCGATGACCGGGTTGCCCGCGACGGAGAGCGTCGAGACCAACTGGCCGTCGTCCTCCGTCCAGTCGCACGTTCCCTCCAGCGCCGGGATACCGCTACTCTCTCGCGTGTAGGCCTGCATCTGCGGCGAGTCGTTCCAGTAGCCCACCCAGAACCGACCGGGGACGGACATCTCGCCCGCCGCCGCGCTGGTCGCACGGCTGTCGTGGTCGGCGACTTCGACGGTCAGGTAGGTGAGGGTGTACGGGTCGAGGTGGCTCGTCTGGTCGGCCGACGGCACCCGGTACATGTTCATCTGGACGAGGTTGTTCGGGTGGGGTTCGAGTCCGGGCGGGAGCGCCGCCTCGAGGGCCTCGGGGTCGGCCTCGTAGCCGACGATGAGCATCCGCGCGTTCTTGATCAACTGTGGCGCCGGGACGTGTTCACCCTCGGGCATTCCGGTGTACGCCTCGGGGTCGAACGGTGTTTCACTCATGGTCGTTGGATAGGACGGAAGGTCACTTGTTCGCGTCGACGCCGACGGCTGCGGGGGTGAAGACGTCGGGGAGCGGTTCGTCTCGGACACCCCGGACGTCGTCGAGGACGGGTTTCAGGTACGCTCGGAACAGCTTCTCGACATCCGCGTCGACGACCGCCCGATACTCCTCCCACCACTCCTCGCTGGCGAATGGTTCCTCGGTCATGATATTCGTCCTCCCCCGTCAGATGCGACGTGCGAGGCATCGCACTGGCAGAAGGAACGAACTGTTTCACACGAACGATGATAAAGGTCCCGTCGCGAGAGGCGAGGTCAGTCCATGTAGTCGTCCCCCATCCGCTGGCCCCGTGCGACGAGTCGCCGACCGGCCGCGAGGCGTGACGCCGCCCAGTCACGGAGCGACCCGACGACGTCGCTCCCGTCGAGCGTCGCCGCGAGTTCGACGCCGTCGGCGGCGGCCTTCGCCGTCCCGGCGGCGGTGTGCGGTCGGGCGACGAACGCGGCGTCCCCCAGCAGGCAGACGCGGCCGAACGCCATCTCGGGGACCGTGAGGTCGTATATCGTCTGAACGAACGGTCGGTCAGTACCCGCCACGAGGTCCGCGAACACGGCCGGGAGCCGTTCGTCGACGTCCGTCCGCAATCCGTCCACCACGTCGACCCTGAGGTCGCCCGGGGCGACCGAGAACGTCCGCTGGCGGCCGTCGGCGTCCGTGAGGAGTCGCGCTCGCTCCGCCCTCTCGAGGTCATCGTACCAGACCCAGTTGAGCCGACGCCGGCCGGTCGCGGTCTCCCCGTCGGGCCCGGGGATGAGGTAGGCCAGAATCAGGCCGTCGGGTCCCTGATAGAAGGTGAACGTGTCCTCGAACTGTTCGCGGACGCCGGGGCGAACGGCGGCTTCGGGGGTGACGCCCCGCCAGGCGACGTAGCCGGCGTCCTCGGGCTCGACGTCGGGGAGGAGGGCCTCGCGGGTCGCCGACCGCCCGCCCTCGGCCACGACGGCGAGGTCCGCCTCGACCGCGTCGCCCTCCTCGAAGCGGACCGTGACCGTCCCGTCGTGGACGTCGACTCCGGCGGTCGTCCGTCCCGAGTGGTAGCGGTCGTCGGGGAACGACTCGCGGAGGCACCGGTAGACGGCGTCCCACGACGTGAATGTCATCGCCTCCTCGTACCCTCGCTCGACGGTCCCGTTCCGGTCGAGGTACTCGCGCCGCGACGTCGTGGTCGTGATGTGCTCGGGGGTCGTTCCGTGGTCCCGCAGGACGTCGAGCATCAGGGGCTGGGCGACGATACCCGCCCCACGGCTTCGCAGTTCGACGTCCGACCGCTCGAAGACGGCGACCTCGTGCCCGGCCGCGCGGAGGGCGAGGCCGGTGAACAGCCCGCCCATCGAACCGCCGGAGACGGCGATACGGAGTTCGTTCGGGTCCGACGTACGCCTCATGGGTTCGAGCGTCCCTACGTCGGTCACGACTAAAACCCCGGACGGTCCGGGAGCGCCGCAGGACGTCGTCGACCATAGTCGAGTTCGAACGTGACACGACGCCGCTTCGTCAGGCACCTGTCGTAACGTGTCACGAGCGGACAAAAAGAGGTATAACATCCCATCCCATAGTACCTGAAGAGGACTGTAGTGTTCCAGAGGTACTACAGGCGCGAAGTCACCGACCCGATGGCGGGCCTGCGTTCTCGGAGTCGTGTGACGGGCAGACCGGGGGAGACGTCTCCCGTACCGCCCGTGCGAGTGTTCGACGACGGGCCCCGTGTGACTTCCGAACCTCATCCCCACCTGTGTTCCTCGACGGCGTCGCACCACACACGAGACGGTCGCGCCGTCGGAACGGTATTGTGTCTTCGAGCCTCTACAGTACACTGACGTCCCCGCCGCACCGACGCTACCGAACGAACGGTCAGCGGTCTGTGTGACGAACCGTGCAGTCGACTGTGTGATGTCGAGCGCGGGCGGCGGAGTTAACAAACGAACTCCATTCGAGTAATAACGTTTCTAGTAAACAGGCGGGTTCCTAACAGCTCGATTAATACGTCTCGGACGGCTAGCTCGAGATATGACAGACGAGGCTCCCGGTTCCGATACGGCACCATCCGGGAGGGGGGCGGCGCAGTCTTCCGGCGGTCGTGACCCCCGTCGCGGCCGCAGGCAGGACGCCGACGGCGAGCACCACTCGTCGCGCGGGGGCCCTCCCGAGGGTAGTCTCGACGACGAGACGGCCGTCGAGTTGACGGTACCCGGCATGGACTGCGCGTCCTGTGCGAAGAAAGTCGAAGCGAGCGTTCGACAGCTCGAGGGAATCGACTCGGTCGACCCACAGGTGACGAGTGGGCGACTGCTCGTCGGCTACGACGAGTCCGAGACCGACGCCGACGCCATCAGCGACCGCGTCGAGAAAGCGGGGTACACGGTCGAGGCGAGTAGCGGACCGCGGACGGCCCAGTTCGACGTCCCGGACATGGACTGTGCCTCGTGTGCCGGGAAGGTCGAGAACGCCCTCGGGTCGGTTCGCGGTGTCAGGCGGTACGAGACGCGGCCGACGAGCGGGACCGTCCGGGTCGAGTTCGACGAGCGGACCGTCTCACGTCGTCGACTCGTCGACGCCATCGAGGACGCGGGGTACGCCGTGACGAACGCCGAGGAGGACGACGCGGCAGGGGTGGGCCGGCCGGACAGCGTCTGGCGAAGCCAGCGGGCCGTCAAGACGTGGATCAGCGGGGCGTTCGTCGGCCTCGGCCTCCTCTTCGAGTTCGTCCTTCGAGGACCGAACGTCGAGGTACTGGGCGTCCTCGGTCGAGAGGTACTCCTCGCGGACGTACTCTTCCTGGTCGCGGTCGCGGTCGGTGGCCAGACCATCGTCCGCAACGGCTACTACTCCGCACGTAACTGGAACCTCGACATCGACCTCCTGATGAGCGGTGCGATCGTCGGCGCGCTCGTCGCGAGCCTGGGCTTCGGCGCAGCGCTGTACTTCGAGGCCGCGACGCTCGCGTTCCTGTTCAGCGTCGCCGAGTTGCTCGAACGCTACTCGATGGACAGGACCCGCGACTCCCTCCGCGAACTGATGGACCTCTCACCCGACGAGGCGACGGTCCGTCGCGATGGAACCGAGGTGACCGTTCCGGTCGACGACGTCCGGGTCGGCGAGGTCGTCCTCGTCCGCCCGGGCGAGAACGTCCCGATGGACGGCGAGGTCGTCAACGGCGAGAGCGCGGTCAACCAGGCGCCCATCACGGGCGAGTCCGTCCCCGTCGACAAGACGACCGGCGACGAGGTGTACGCCGGAACCGTCAACGAAGGGGGGTACCTCGAGGTGAAGGTGACCAGCGAGGCGAGCGACAACACCATCTCGCGGGTGGTCTCGATGGTCGAGGACGCCCAGTCCAACAAGACCGACCGCGAGCAGTTCGTCGAGCGGTTCGCGCACTACTACACGCCCGCCGTCGTCAGCGTCGCGCTCGCAGCGATGGTGATTCCGCCGCTCGCGTTCGGTGCGGACTGGGTGACGTGGTTCGTCCGCGGGCTGACGCTCATCGTCCTCGCCTGTCCGTGTGCGTTCGTCATCTCGACGCCCGTCTCGGTCGTCTCGGGTATCACCAGCGCCGCGAAGAACGGCGTCCTCATCAAGGGCGGCGACCACCTCGAAGCGATGGGCGAGGTCGACGCCGTGGCCCTCGACAAGACGGGCACCCTCACGAAGGGGGAACTCGTCGTCACCGACGTCGTCCCGCTCAACGACAACACCGAGGAGGACGTGTTACGGTGTGCGCGCGGCCTCGAGACCCGGTCGGAACACCCCATCGGCGAGGCCATCGTCGCACAGGCCGACGACCGCGGCGTCGACGACCGCGAGGTCGACGGCTTCGAGAGCATCACCGGCAAGGGCGTCCGGGCGGACCTCGACGGGACACCCCACTTCGCCGGCAAACCGGGCCTGTTCGAGGAACTGGGCTTCGACCTCTCGCACGTTCACGCGACGACCGAAGGGGGAACGGTCACGACGACGAGCCGGCACCTCTGCGAGCGCAACGACTGCGTCGACCTGCTCGAGGGGACGGTCCCAAGGCTCCAGTCGGAGGGCAAGACCGTCGTGCTGGTCGGGACCGACGACGAACTGGAGGGCGTCATCGCCGTCGCCGACGAGCTCCGTCCCGACGCCGCTGCGATGGTCGAACGACTCCACGACCTCGGCGTCGCACACGTCGTCATGCTCACCGGCGACAACGAACGGACCGCGAACGCCATCGCCGAGCAGGTCGGCGTCGACGACGTGCGCGCGGAACTCCTCCCCGAGGAGAAGGTCGACGCGGTCGAGGCGCTCCAGCGCGAGTACGGCACCGTCGCGATGGTCGGTGACGGCATCAACGACGCGCCCGCGCTCGCGACCGCCGACGTCGGCGTCGCGATGGGGGCGGCCGGGACCGACACCGCCCTCGAAACCGCCGACATCGCGTTGATGGGCGACGACCTCTCGCGACTGCCGTACCTCTACGACCTCTCGCACCGGGCCAACGGGGTCATCCGGCAGAACATCTGGACGAGCCTCGGGGCGAAAGCGGTGCTCGCCGTCGCCGTCCCGTTCGGCCTGCCCATCTGGGCGGCCGTGCTGTTCGGCGACGCCGGGATGACCGTCGGCGTCACCGGGAACGCGATGCGGCTGTCGCGGGTTCGCGCCACGCCCGGTGAGTCGCCCTGATCCCAGCGGCCCGGTTCGCGGGGACCAGTGTGTTATACAACGTCCAGGGACGTCCGGAGACGTATGCAGGAGTTCCCGGTGCGCGACCTCAGCGCGCGAGCGAACAGCCGTATCGTCAAGTCGGCGGTCACCCCCCGTCCCATCGGGTGGGTGAGTACGACGAGCGTCGAGGGAGTGGACAACCTCGCCCCGTTCAGCTGTTACAACTACGTCTCGTCCGAACGGCCCGTGCTGATGTTCAGCGCGAACGCCCGTGACACCGGTGAGCGGAAAGACACCGCCAGGAACGCGCTCGAGACCGGGGCGTTCGTTGTCAACGTCGTCACCGAAGGGGTCGCAGAGCAGATGGACCGGACCTCGGCGGACCTCCCGCCGGACGAGAGCGAGTTCGACGCCTTCGGCGTCGAGCGGGCACCGTCGACGCACGTCACGCCGCCCCGCGTCGCGGACGCCGTCATCAACATCGAGTGTACGTACCGGGAGTCCGTCGAGATACACGACCGCACGGTCGTCTTCGGGGACGTCGAGACGTTTCACGTTTCGGAGGCGGTGCTGGTCGACGGCGACCTCTCGATGGAGGCGCTCGACACGGTCGGTCGCCTCGGCGGACCGTACTACACGAGCATCGACCGGATGGAGCTGACCAGGCAGTTCTGAGTCGGGAAGAATCGCCTATCAATTGTCTCTCCGGTGGACCATCGCCGCCGTTCGCGTCGCCTGGCGTGCTTCGGCCGGGGGCAGCGCGCCCCCAGACATCGGCAGGGTTCTTACCCGAGTCGGGAGGAGTCCGATGTATGCCGGACCCATCCACGCTCCCCCGTCCGATCGGCAGCGAACGCGTCACCGGGATGCGCGAGTCCGTCATCCGGGAGATGACGCGCGAGGCGCACCGACACGACGCCATCAACCTCGCGCAGGGGATACCCGACGAGGACGAGACCCCGCACCGGGTGAAACAGGCCGCGAAGGACGCGATCGACACGTCGAGTCAGTACACGATAACCTGGGGCCTCCCGGAACTCCGCGAGGCGGTCTCGGGACGCTACGCCGACTGGAAGGGCGTCTCGTACGACCCGGTCACCGAGGTCACCGTCACCACCGGGACGAGCGAAGCGGTCGTCGCCACGCTCCTCTCGCTCTGTGACCCCGGCGACGGCGTCATCTACTTCGAACCGACCTACGAGAGCTACATCCCCGCCGTCCAGTTCGCGGGGGGCCGTCCCGTCCCGCTCGACATCACGGACGGTCTCGAAGTGGACGCGGAGGCGCTCCGTGGCGCCGCGACGGAGGCCTCCCTCCTGCTCCTCAACCATCCCCATAACCCGACGGGGACGGTCTTCACGCCGAGCGAACTCGAGGTGATCGCCGAGGTCGCGGTCGCGGAGGACCTCGTCGTCGTCACGGACGAGATCTACGAGCACATCGTCTACACGGACGACTACGTCAGTCCCGTCGAAGTCGACGGCCTCGCCGAGCGGACGGTCGTCTGTACGGGTCTCTCCAAGACCTACTCCGTGACCGGGTGGCGCGTCGGGTTCGCGCTCGCACCCGAACCCCTCTCCGCCGAACTCCGCAAGGTCCACGACTACACGAGCATCTGTGCTCCGACCCCCTTCCAGGTGGCCGGCGTCGAGGCGCTCTCGCTCCCCGACGGGTACTACGCCGACCTCGCGGCGTCGTACGAGCGCCGGCGAGACACGCTGTACGACGGCCTCCGGGACGTCGGCCTGGACCCCGTCGAACCGGACGGCGCGTACTACATGCTCACGCGCTACCCCGGCGACGTCGACGACACCGAGTTCGCGCTCCGCCTCGTTCGAGAGGCGGGCGTCGCGGTCGTCCCCGGGAGCAGTTTCTACACGGACGGGACCGCGGACTGGGTCCGCTTCACCTTCTCGCGGAACGAGGCCACCATCGAGGAGGCGCTCGCCCGCCTCGACGAACACCGCTTCTGGTAGTCGTCCTTCCCCGGTCGAGGAGTCCGCTCCCCCACTGCTAACTGGGCGGGGCGCGAACCCCCGTTCGATGCGTGTCGCAGCTTTCAGCGAACTCACCGGCCCGGACGGCGTCTCGATAATCGACAGACCGACCCCCGACCCCGGACCCCGAGAGGCGGTCGTCGACGTCGAGGCGTGTGCGATCAACCGTCACGACCTCTGGATCCTCGAGGGTGACTCCGCGATGGTCGAGACGGACGACCTGCCGTTCGTCAGCGGTCTCGACGTCGCCGGGACCGTCCGGGCCGTCGGCGAGGGCGTCACCGGTGTTCGGGAGGGCGACCGGGTGGTACTCTGCCCGAACGAGACGTGCGGGACGTGTCGCTACTGCCGAGAGGGTCCGGAGAACCTCTGCGAGAACTTCTCGCTCTACCACGGCGGGCTGGCCGAGGTCGCCCGCGTCCGGGGCGACCGCCTGGTCACGCTTCCCGACGACATCGAAACGACGGCGGCCGCCGCGCTCCCGACGGCCTACACGACCGCGTACCACATGCTCCGCCGCGTCGAGGCCGGGCCGGCCGACCTCGTGTTCGTCCCGGGCGCGACCGGCGGCGTCGGCGTCGCCGGGGTGCAACTGGCGGCGACGTTCGGTGCACACAGCGTCGGGACGTCGTCCTCGCGGGAGAAACTCGACCGCCTCGAATCGCTCGGCCTCGACCACGCCATCGAGAGCACCGACCCGGACGAGATCCGGGACGCGGTCGCCGACATCGGACCGGTCGACGGCGTGCTCAACCACCTCGGTGGCGCGTACACCCAGGTCGGTCTGGACGTCCTGCGACGCGGCGGCCGGATGGCGGTCTGCGGCCGGACGGCCGGTGGGACCTCCGAGGTCGACATCCCCGACCTCTTCCTCGGCCACAAGCGCGTCGTCGGGAGTACGATGGGGACGCAGGGCGACCTGGAGCGACTCGTCGGCCTCGTCGCCGACGGCGCGCTCGTGCCGGAGGTCGACGGGACCTACCCGCTCGAGGAGACCGGTGCGGCGTTCGCGGCGATGCAGGACCGCGAGAGCGTCGGTAAACTCGTCGTAACCCCGTAGGGCGCTCCCTGTCGAAATGGGTTCTCGCGGGTTCTCCGGATGCACTAAAGGGATGACACGTCCGACTACGATGACCCGGACAGTACAGACCGACGTCGTTCCACGCCCTGTCACGGTGACGAACTGCTACGGGGATGCAAACCAAATCCCCCGATATAATGACTGTTGGATTATTCGTTTCGCAGTGTCCACTATTAGTGTGTGGTTATAGAGCGTACTACCGACATATATTAGACTTCCTCGGCCGTGGGCAATCTCACACCGTACTTGTGTATAATATATACAATAGTGTACTACACCCACAAATATCGTGCGCGCACCATTACACGTAGAAGCAGACTGCTGAGAGATAGATTCCACGGTCTATTTCATTGGTAATGCACAGGTCGTGGCCTCGGTCGAGGTCACGACGCGAAGTAGTGATCGGTACTAGTGACCGGTGGTGAATCACCGATTCAACCGATATTCGACCCGAAGAACGGATATACGGTCGGGGTGTTCATCGGAATCTGTCGACACCGCCTCCGGGGACTTCGTCGTCTCTCGACCGAGTGAGTATATCAATTTTGAACATGTACATAAATATACGATATACAAGTGAACCGGTATACGTGTGCGTTTCATCAGATAATATTGTGAGTAATGTACATGTATGACCCTATCTGTTCAGCGCATCCCGATTCACGAACCCGTGCGGTTCCCCGGCCTCCAGGAACCGCACGACGTTCTCGGCGGCCTTGCGTCGCACCTCGTCGAGCGAGCGTTCGGAGTACCACGCGACGTGGGGCGTCACCACGACCGAGTCCAGTTCGAACAGCGGCGACGACTCGACCGGTTCGTCGACCATGACGTCGAGGCCGGCCCCGCCCAGTTCTCCCTCCCTGAGAGCGTCGTTCAGCGCCGTCTCGTCGACCAGCGGGCCGCGAGCGGTGTTGACGAGGACGGCATCCTTACGCATCCGTGCGAACGCGTCGGCGTCGAACAGGTGTCGCGTCTCGTCGACCAGCGGGGCGTGAACCGAGACGATGTCGGACTCGGCCAGCAGCGTCTCGAAGTCGACCCGTTCGACCGGTTCGTCGGCGATATCGCCGGCGTCGAGGTACGGGTCGTAGACGAGGTACTCGAAGTCGAACCCCCGCGCTAGTCGCACGACGGCCCGGGGTATCTTGCCGTACGCCACGAAACCGACCGTCTTGCCGACTACCGGTTCGATCGGCGTGGCGACCTTCCAGTCCCAGGTCCCGGATTCGACGGCCGCGGTGTACTGGGCCGTCTCGCGTACCACGGTGAGTAACAGCGCGAGCACGTGTGTCGCGACCTCTTCCTCGCAGTACGAGGGGACGTTCGTGACGGCGACCTCGCGCCCCGTCGCCGCCTCGACGTCGACGTTGTCGACACCGATGCCGTACCGCGAGACGACGACCAGGTCGTCCAGCGCGTCGAGCACCGCGGCGGTCACGTCGGCGTACTCGACCAGCAGTGCGTCGGCACCGCGCGCCAGTTCGACGAGCTCCGCGGGGCTCTCTGCGTGCCCCACGACCACGTCCGCGTCGACAGCGTCGAACACCGCTCGCTCCACCTCCGCGTCCGGGTAGTCGGCCTGCGATATCGCTATCTGGTACGTCATGGCGTAGGAAGTGACTCGCGGGGGCAAAAAACGTCGGGGCGGGCGGCGAGTGGACGAGGGTGAGACGGCGGGTCCGTGAACGATTTGCCGTCCGCACCGACTGCGTATCGAAGGCAGAGACCCCCCGTGGTGAGGGAGAGACGAACGCACAGCGGACGCGGAGCGACTCCGACGGGGTGGTCGAGGACCCCTCTCGTTCTCTCCTACCGAACGAACGTCGGCCGTTGAGAGCCCGTTGGTTCGTTTGCATAACGGCTATATGTTTGTTATTCGAACCCGCCAAGGTCGATACGCTCACGGAATGGGAGCGGGCGAGCGTGTCGTCGAAGGAGGAGCCTCGAATCGTCTCAGCGCCGACCCTGTCCAGCGGTCGTTCACGGGCGCGTTCCGATTCCTCGCCTTGGGACCGCCGACATCTCCCTGGACGGTCTATTCTGTAATAGAGAACGGGCGTCTTCGTACGAGTGCCTGTCACGTTCGCGCTGTCGTGTGGTCGAAGACGCCGATTGACGACGGTCCGTGACCTCTCTTCCGTTCGGGCTCTCGGAACCCCGCCTTCGGTGAGGACGCGACCCCCTCCCCCCGCAGTCCGTTCCGTATCGCAGAACACCCCGTCAGTAGTTGATGTTGAGTTCGATGACGTTGGCCGCGCTGAGGACGCGCTCGGGGAGGCTGCCGTGGAGGTCCTCGTCGCCGATTCGACTCGCGGGCGCGGAGACGCTGATGGCGCCGCTGACCACGCCCGAGGGGCCCCTCACCGGCGCGGCGACACACCGGAGCCCCTCGAGTCGCTCGCCGTCGTCTATCGCGTAGCCTCGTTCGCGGACGTCGGCCAGCGTGTCGTTCAACTCCTCGCGAGTCCCGACGCTGTGGGGCGTCTTGGGTGCGAGTCCGCGCCGGTCGACGATCTCCTCGACACGTTCCTCGGGCAGGTGTGCGAGTATCGCCTTCCCGAGCGCGGTGATGTGGAGCGGCGTCCGGAGGCCGGCGTACGTGTCGAGGTCGACGGCCTCCTCGCCCTTCGAACGCATCAGGTAGACGCCCATCCCCTGCTCCTCCACGAGCAGGTTGGCGAGCTCGCCGGTCTCGTCGGCCAGCGCCTTCACCTCCGGCTCGGCGACCTGGTAGAACTCCATGGACTTGCGGGTCGAACCGCCCACCTCCAGGAACTTCAGTCCGAGCCGATACTCGTCGCCGGCCTTGACGACGTATCCGTGCTCCCGGAGCGTCGTCAGGTGGTTGTGGACGGTGCTCTTGCTCGTCTCGAGGGCGTCCGCGAGTTCCGTGACGCCGCTCGGCCCTCGGTCCATCAGCTCCTCGACCAGCGTGAGCGTCTTCTCGGTCGCCCGCACCGGGTGTTTCGCGTCCATGCGAGTGGGTTCCTCGGAGCACCCACATAAGTGTTCTCGATGGCAGAACGCGGCCAACGGTCACCCCGGTCGGCGGCTCGCGCGGGAAGCGACGGCACACCCCGTGGACCGGAGCGCCACGCCCGACGTCTATAGCGCCGTCGCGAGTCGGCACAGGTCCGGGACGTCGATTCCTCGACTGGCGCGTCGGACGTCGCGGTCGCTCACGCCCGGCGTTCCGTGTTCACACGGCGTTCGAGAGGTGGTACCAGCCGAGGGTTCTCGATGATAGAACGCCCTCGACGGTCGACCCTGTCGATGGGGGTCGTGACGCGTCGGTCTTCGCGGAGCGAAACGCGGGGGCGTCAGGACGACGCGACCGACCGCGAGTCCCTGCTCGTCGACGGCGGCGAGCGAGGTCGTGACGCGTCCGGGGCCGGTCCGGGCGGGTGGTCCGGGAACCGGACGGGGACGACTGGTGCCCTACTCGTAGGTGTGGACGCTCCCGGTCTTGTTCGCCTCGACGTAGTCCCAGTCGTACTCGACGCCGAGTCCGGGGTCGTCGGGGACCGGCACCGTCCCGTCCTCGTCGACGGTGTCGAACATGTCGGAGTACGCACCCCGGTACACCGGCGGCTGGGTGTTCCGTGCCTCCGGGTGGACGAGCGCGAGTTCGTAGTAGTTCGCGTTGCGCGTGGCGGCGATACAGTGGCGCTGGGCGGGGCCGGGCGCGTGGAACTCGACGTCGAGGCCGAACCCCTCCGCGACGCGCGCTATCTTCATCGCGCCCGTGATACCGGCGTCGTACTCCGGGTCCGCGCGGACGAAGTCGGTCGCGTCGTTGGCGATGAAGTCCGTGTGCGGTTCGAGTCCCCTGACGTGTTCGGTCTGGAGGACCGGCGTGTCGATCATGTCGCGGAGCTTCCGATGGGCGTGCTGGGAGATGCCGCCGTCCCTGTAGGGGTCCTCGTACCAGAGGTAGTCGTACTCGTCGCACGCGCGACCGACCTTCAGCGCGTCCGCGAACGTCTCCAGTTCGCAGGCGGGGTCCGACATCAGGTCCATCTCGTCGCCCACCCGCTCGCCGACGGCGCGTATCGTCGCGACCTCCCGCTGGACGTCGCGCGCGTCGTCGCTCCCGCCCCACCCGTGTATCTTGAACCCGGGGTAGCCCGCCGCCAGACACTCCTCGGCGAAGTCGGCGTACGCTTCCGGCGAGTCCAGGCCGCCGTGGTCGTCGGCGTGGTAGGTCGAGGCGTACGCCGGGAGGCGCCTGCGGTACGTCCCGAGGAGTTCGTGGACCGGTGCGTCGTAGTACTTGCCCGCGAAGTCCCACAGGGCGATGTCGAGCGGTCCGATGCCCATGCGGTCGTACTTCCTGAGCGCCCGCTTGACCTCGCTCCAGTGTCGCTCGCGGTCGAGCGGGTTCCTCCCGACGAGGTAGTCGGCGAACGTGTTGAGCTGCGCCGCCGCCGGGGAGTTCCCGCCGACGTACTCGCCGGTGATTCCCACGTCGGTGTGGACCTTCAGCGCGAACAGTTTCCGGTGGGTCGTCGTCCCCGGTTCGTACGCGAGGTTGAACCCGTTCCCGTCGGTGCCGACGTCCTCGAGCGGGTACCGGAACTCGGTGCTCTCGATTCGCGTGATTGTCGGTGCCATACCTCGGCCATCACGGTGGGTCCTAATAAACGCTGGTGGGTTCGCAGGCGTCGTCGTCCCCACGGGGGCTCGGCGGCGGGGTGTTCCCTCTTCGTCGAGACGGAACGAGTCGAGCCCGTAGCTTTACCGTGTCGCAGCGAGAGCGTGTCACGCATGAGCGACCACGCGCTCGAAGACAGTGCTGCGCTCGTGACGGGAGCCACCTCGGGAATCGGTCGGGCGACCGCCCTCCGACTGGCGGCCGCGGGAGCCGACGTCGCGCTCGCGGCCCGACGCGAGGAACGGCTCGAAGCCGTCGCCGAGGACGTCCGCGAGACGCACGACCGGGCGGCCATCGTCGTCCCGACCGACGTGCGTGACCGCGGGCAGGTGACGACGGCGGTCGACGAGACCGTCGAGGCGTTCGGCGGGCTGGACGTCGTCGTCGCCAACGCGGGCCTCGGCGTCGACGCCGACGTGGAGGACCTCTCCGTCGAGGAGTACGAACTGATGACCGACGTCAACGTCGACGGGATGTTCTACACCGCACAGGCCGCAGTGCCGCACCTCCGGGAGTCCGACGGTACCCTCGCCTTCGTCGGGAGCTTCGCCGGGAAACACCCGCGGCCCGACGCTCCGGTGTACGCGGCGACGAAGTGGTGGACGCGCGGGTTCGCGCTGAGCCTCGCGGGCGCGGTCGGCGACGACGGCGTCGCCGTCACCGTCGTCAACCCGACGGAGGTGCGGACGGAGTTCGGGTCGGAGTCGGGAGACGCCTTCGAGGAACGCTACGGCCCCGACGAGGCGTCCGAACCGGAGGACGTGGCCGACGCCGTCGTCTTCGCCGCGAAACAGCGGCCGCCGAACTCCGTGAGCGAACTCGACCTCTACCGCCGGGACAAGTTCTCGCACTTCTGACGGACGGGGCCGACGGCGGCACCTCGTGACCGCGACCGACCGCCGGCAACGTCGGCTCGAAGTCGAAGCTATACATACCCGTGCCGCGAGGCCCACACTATGTCCGAAGGACCTGGACTGGCGCGCATCGACGAGGCCACCGCCCCGCTCGTGGGGACGTGGGCGTCGATTCCCGACCCGTCCGCGGTGGAACTGCTCGCGGGGCTGGGGTACGACTTCCTCGCGGTCGACCAGGAGCACTCCCCGATGTCGTACGAGACGATCGGGAACCTGCTCCGCGCGGTGGACGCCGCCCCCGGCGAGACGGAGTCGCTCGTCCGCGTCGCCGACGGCGACCCGACGACGCTGAAACGGACGCTCGACCTCGGCCCGTCGGCGGTGCTCGTCCCGATGGTCGAGACGGCCGAGCAGGCCGCCGAGGTCGTCGAGGCGTGTCGCTACCCGCCGGCCGGCCGGCGCGGACTCGGCGTCGCCCGCGCGTCCGACTACGGTCGCTCGCTCGCCGAACACGTCGAGACGGCCGACGACGCGGTCGTCCGGTACGTCCAGATCGAGACCGAGCGGGCCGTCGAGAACGCCGCGGAGATCGCCGCGGTGCCGGGCGTCGACGGCGTGTTCGTCGGCCCCGTCGACCTCTCGATGTCGATGGGCCGGTTCGGCGAGTGGGACGACGAGGAGTTCGTCGACGCGGTGGGCCACGTCGTCGACGCGGCCCGCGACGCCGGCGTCGCGGTGGGGACGCTCGCGACGAGCGCCGAGGAGCGCGAGGCGCGTCTCGCGTGGGACGTCGACTACCTCGTCGCCGGCGTGGACGTGGTGCACCTCGCCGAGAGCGCGGCGGCGGCGCTCGAGCACTCGCGAGCGGTGACCGACGGCGAGGAGTGAGTCCGTCTCGGCGCTACTCCGTGGCGACGCCTTCGACGAGCGAGGCGATGTCGTCGCGCGCGTCGTCGTCGAGTTCGACGAGCGGCGGTCTGACCTCCTCACCGTCGAGGACGCCGCGGGCGCGCAGCGCGGTCTTCGTCGCCGGAGCGAACCCGTGGGCGACGCACTGCTGGAACAGCGGCGCGACGCGCTCCTCGTGAATCCGGCGGGCCGTCGCCACGTCGCCCGACCGGACCGCGCGGGTCGACGCAGCGAACGCCTCCGGAATCACGTTCGACAGCGCGTTGATGCCGCCGGCGGCGCCGAACACCAGCCCCGCGACGAGGTGGCTGTCGAACCCCTCGAACAGCTGGAACCGGTCGGGCGTCCGGCGCAGGAGTTCCGAGAAGTAGTTGAAGTCGCCGCTGGAGTCCTTCAGGCCGAGGACCCGGTCGTGGTCGGCGAGGGTGACCACCGTCTCGGGGGCGATGGGACGCCCGACGCAGGCGGGGATGTTGTAGAGGTACACCGGGAGGGCGGCGTCGTCGGCGACGGCGCGGACGAACGCCGCGTCGCCCGCGGGGTCGTTCGAGCCGTGGAAGTACGGGAGCGTGACGAGGGCGGCGTCGGCCCCGGCGTCGGCGGCCGTCTCGATTCGCGCGAGCGTCTCCGGGACGCTCGTCTCCGCCGCGCCCGCCATCACCGGCGCGCCCTCGGCGGCGTCGACCGTCGTCTCGATGACCGCCCGGTACTCCGCGTCGTCGAGGCTCGCGAACTCGCCGGTCGTCCCGCAGGGGACGAGTCCGTCGACGCCACCCCCGAGGACGTGGTCGACGAGCCTCGCGAGTGCCTCGTGGTTCACCTCCCCGCCCTCGAACGGGGTGACGAGTGGACAGTGAGCGCCTTCGAACCGTCGTGCGACGTCTTCGGTCATGTAGGACTCTCCCCCGCGACGGTAGTTATAGGTTGGTACCTCGACGGGAGTCGTCGTCGCGTCCGTCGACACGGGTCGTGGTCGACACCCGGTGGTGTAGTGTGTCGAAGAGAAGTCGAGAGGGTCGACTCGGAGGCGGTGGCGCCGCGTCAGTAGGTGTCGTACACCGTCTTGCTGATGGTGTAGAAGTCGAGCGCCGCGTCGCCCTGTTCGCGGTACGTCTCGCTCGAGGAGTCCTTCACGCCGCCGAAGGGGACGTGCAGTTCGAGGCCCGTCGTCTTCTGGTTGATCTTGACGACGCCCGCCTCTATCTCGCGCACGAAGCGGTTCGCCTCGGTGTGGTCGTCGGTGACGACGCTCGCGGCGAGACCGTAGTCGACGTCGTTGGCGACCGCGAGCGCCTCGTCGAAGTCAGAGACCGGGATGACCGCGAGGACCGGCCCGAACACCTCCTCCTGGGCGAGACGCATCTCGGAGTCGACGTCGGAGAACACCGCGGGTTCGACGAAGTGTCCCTCGCGGTCGAGCGCCGACCCGCCGTACTCGAGGGTGGCGCCCTCCCCCTGGGCGACGTCGACGTACTCGAGGGTGCTCTCCAGTTCGGACTCGCTGACGTGCGGTCCCATGCCCGGGTCGTCGAGTCCGTGGCCGTGGTCGATCGACGCGGCGCGGTCGACGATAGCGTCGACGAACTCGTCGTACACGTCCTCGTGGACGACGGCGCGGGAGGTCGCGGTACACGCCTGGCCGGTGACGCCGAACGCGCCGGCCGCGACGATGTCGGCCGCCTCCTCGGGGTCCGCGGTGCGTGAGACGACCGTCGGGTTCTTCCCGCCCATCTCGAGCTGGACACGCTTGCCGTCGGCCGTCGCGGTGTCGTAGACGGTGTTCCCGACGGCCGTGCTGCCGGTGAACGAGACGGCGTCGACCGCCTCGTGGCCGGCGAGGGTGTCACCGACCGCGCTCCCGGGGCCGGTGACGACGTTGAGGGCGCCGGCGGGGAGCCCCGCCTCCTCGAGCGCGCGCGCCATCTCGTGGACGACGCCGGGCGCGAGCGTGGCGGGCTTTATCACGACCGCGTTGCCCGTCGCCAGCGCCGGCGCGAGCTTCCAGGCGGGGATGGCGATGGGGTAGTTCCACGGCGTTATCAGCCCGACGACACCCAGCGGTTCGTTCGTCGTGTAGAGGTTCACGTCACGTGCGCTCGAACTCTTCACGGTCCCGCCGAGGTCGCTCGCCTTCGCGCCGTAGTAGTGGAAGATGTCGATCGCTCGCTGGACCTCGCCGCCCGCCTCGGTCCGGGTCTTGCCCTCCTCGCGGACGAGCAGTTCGGTCAGTTCGTCCCGGCGTCGCTCCAGCGTCGCCCCCGCCTGTCGGAGGATACGCCCGCGCTCGGGGGCCGGCGTCTCCCGCCACTCCTCGCTCGCGTCGCGCGCCGCCTCGATCGCCCGCTCCGTGTCCTCGGCGTCGGACTGCGGATACGTCGCGACGACCTCCCCGGGCGTCGCGGGGTCCGTCGTCTCGAACGTCTCGCCGGTGTGGGAGTCGGTCCACTCGCCGTCGACGTAGTTCAGTCGCTGGTCTGGCATTCGTTTCAGCGTCGACCCGTTCGCTCATAGTTCTTGTTGTACGGACGCCCGCGCCCCTCGACCCGTCCGGAGCCGAGAAGCTATAACGGGGCGAGACGTGGAGTCGCCCATGCGGTACCAGCGCCTTTCGAGCGGTGACCAGTACAGGCTGATCGCCGTCGACGGAGAGACGGCGTACGATCTGACGGCAGTCAAACCCCGATTGAACGGGTTCGGACGGCTCGCGGCGGCGGCCGACGCCGTGGGCGTCGGTGTCGACGAGGTGGCCGAGGGGCTCACGGCCGAGGCACCGACCGTCGCTCCCGACGCGCTCGCCGACGGGACGCTCCCGGTGGTCCCAGAGGAGGTGTGGGCGGCGGGCGTCACCTACGAGATCAGCGAGGCGGCGCGCGAGGCCGAGAGCGGGATGCCGGAGATGTACCTCGACGTGTACGAGGCCGAGCGCCCGGAGATATTCTTCAAGGCGACGCCGAGTCGGACCGTCGGCCCGGGCGAGGCGGTCGGTGTCCGGGGCGACTCCGCGTGGAACGTCCCAGAACCGGAACTCGGCATCGTGCTCTACGACGGCTCGACGGTCGGGTACACCATCGGCAACGACGTGAGCAGCCGCGACATCGAGGGGGAGAACCCGCTGTACCTCCCGCAGGCGAAGATATACGACCGGTGCTGTTCGCTCGGCCCCTGCGTCGCGTCCGCCTCGGAGGTCGGCGACCCCCACGAGCTCTCGATGTCGATGTCCATCACGCGCGACGGCGAGGTCCGCTACGACGACCGAACCTCGATCGGCGAGATGACCCGGACCTGCGACGAACTGGTCGAGTACTGGCGGGCCCACGACGTCGTCCCCGAACTCGGCGTCCTGCTCACCGGCACCTCGCTCGTCCCCGACGACGACTTCACGCTCCGGCCGGACGACGAGGTCACCATCGCCATCGAGCGTATCGGCGAACTCACGAACCCGGTCGTCGAGGTGTGAGTCGGACACGGCGTCCCGGAGACGACGCGAAGGCCAGGAGTCGCTCGTCGCCGCGGTGCGGAGCGAGACGCGCTCTCCCGGACCTTTACACGCCACATAGGTGACAGACAATAATGAGAAAAAGTAAAGTACATTAACTATGCATGTAGTCGTGATGTTCGGTACCACAGTGCTACAGGCGGGTGGACAGGCACCGCTCCTCGCGTTGTTCGCGGGAATCGTGACGATCGTCCTGCTGCTGGTCGTCCTCGACCTCCCGGCGTTCGTCTCGCTCGTGATCGCCGGCCTCGTGGTCGGGGTCGTCGCGCCGGCGATCCCGTTCGCGGACGTACCAGCCGAGTTCGCGACGGCCTTCGGGAACGGGATGGCCGGTATCGGTATCCCCATCCTGATGGCGGCGATCATCGGCAAGGCGATGGTCGAGAGCGGGGCGGCGAATCGCATCGTCCGGGGGTTCACGAGCCTCTTCGGCGACGACAACACGGAGATCTCGCTGTTCAGCAGCAGTTTCGTCATGTCGATTCCGGTGTTCTTCGACAACGTGTTCTACCTGCTCGCGCCGCTGGCGCGCGCGGCCCGGTCGCGGCAGGGGCAAAACTACACCCTGTTCATCGTCGCCGTCGGGGCCGCGGGGGTCGTCACGCACGGGTTCGTTCCGCCGACCCCCGGACCGCTCCTCGCGGTCGAGGAATTCGGCGCCAACCTGGGCGAGACGATTCTCATCGGGCTCATGGTCGGCCTGCCGACGGCACTCATCTCGGGGCTCGGCTACGGCTACTGGATCAACCGGCGGCTCGACATCCCGCTCCGGGACGCGATGGGCACGACCGTCGAGGAACTCGACGAGCAGAACGAGGTCCCGACCAGCGCGCTCCCCGGCGTGTTCGAGTCGCTGTTGCCCATCCTGCTTGCGGTCCTCCTCGTCACCTCGAACACGTTCGTCACGACGTTCGAGGGCTCCGTAACGGCGTTCATCGGCGAGAGCGCCACGGCCACGCTGGTCAGCGTTACGACCTTCTTCGGCGACCCGAACCTCGCGCTGACGGTCGCCGCGATGGCGGCGGCGCTCACGTTCTACCGCGTGAGCGACCTCGACAGCGACACGTTCTCCGACGAACTCACCGACGCGCTCAAGAGCGGCGGTCACATCGCCGCCATCACTGCGGCCGGTGGGGCGTTCGGTGTGATGATCGAGGCCGCCGGCGCCGGCGAGTACATCGCGGGCAGTCTCGAGCAGGTCGGTCTCGGCCTACTCGTGACGGCGTGGCTGATCGCGGCGGGCGTCCGCCTCGTCCAGGGGTCGGCGACGGTCGCCATCGTCACCACCGCGGGGATCATGGCGCCGCTGGCGAGCGGTCTCGAGGTCAACCTCGCGTACCTGGTGATGTCCATCGGGGCGGGCGCGTCGTTCTGCTCGTGGTACAACGACAGCGGCTTCTGGATCGTCAAGGAGATCGGCGGCCTCACGCAGGCGGAGACGCTCAAGACGTGGACCGTCGCGACGATCCTCATCGGATTCAGCGGCCTGCTGAGCACACTGGCCTTCTCGTCGGTCCTCCCGATGGCCTGAAGACGGTCTCACCGCTCCGGTTTTTTCGAACGTGTGGTCGACCACGGGCAGTCACTCGCTCGATTCGACGACACGTGGCGACGGCACCCGACTGGGTGGTCGACGGCTCGATACGAGGGGGCGGCGTCCCGGTTCTGCACCCGACGTCGGCTACGCCTCGTCGAACAGCGCGGGACAACCCTCCCGCTGGCTCGACGTCGGCTACGCCTCGTCGAACAGCGCGGGACAACCTCCCGCTGGCTCGACGTCGGCTACGCCTCGTCGAACAACGTCGCACCCTCCACGAGGTGCTCCTCGACGGCGTCGAGGTCGAGCGTGACGCCGAGTCCCGGCTTCTCCGGAACCTCGGCGTACCCGTCCTCGATGACGTCCTCCTCGACGAGGTCCGACCACCAGCCGAGTTCGTAGGAGTGGTACTCCACCGCGAGGGAGTTCGGAATCGCCGCGCCGACGTGGACGCTCGCCATCGTCCCGATGGGCGAGGAGACGTTGTGCATCGCCACCGGGACGTAGTAGAGGTCCGCGAGGTCGGCGATCTTCCGCGTCTGGCGCATCCCGCCGACCCGGGGGACGTCCGGCGCGACGATGTCGACCGCCTGCTCTTCGAACAGTCGCCGGTTGCCGTGGGTGCGGTAGACGTTCTCGCCGACGGTGATGGGCGTCGAGGTGCGCCTCGTGACCTCCGCCTGCACGTCGTGGTTCTCCGGCGGGATCGGGTCCTCCAGCCACCAGACGTCGTACTCCTCGAGGCGCTCCGCGAGTCGGTGCGCGCTCCCGGCGCTGAACGACCAGTGACAGTCGAAGGCGACGTCGGCGCGGTCGCCGACGCGCTCCGTGACGCGCTCGACGATGTCGGCCTTGTGCTCGATCTCCGGGCCGCGGAGGTGGCGGTTTGCGCGGTCCTTCTCGTGGCCCGAGGGGACGTCGAGGTCGAACTTCAGGGCGTCGTAGCCCAGGTCCTCGACGACGCGTTCGGCCTCGTCGGCACACGCCTCGGGGTCGGCCTCCTCCTCGGTGTGGCAGTCGCAGTAGATCCGCATCTCGTCGCGGTACTTGCCGCCGAGGAGCTGGTAGGCGGGTACGTCGAGGAGTTTCCCGGCGACGTCGTGCAGCGCGAGTTCGATGCCCGAGATGGCCGAGATGGCCTTCCCGCCGATCGACCCCTCGCCGGAGAGCTTCTGGACGAGGTGTTCGTACAGGCGGTCGACGTCGAGGGGGTTCTCGCCGACGACGAACGGCGCCATCCGCTCGATGATCTCCCGTTCGCCCGCCCCCCAGTAGGACTCGCCGTCGCCCACGACGCCGGCGTCGGTGTAGACGCGCACCAGCGTCCACGGGTAGTTCCCGTCGACGATGGTGGTCTGGACGTCCGTAATCTCGACGTCCCGGGGGCCCCGGGAGTTGGAGACGCCCATGGTTTCGGCGGAGAGGTCGCGCATGGTGTACTCTGCGTTCGGGTCGGAGAGCTGTCTGTAGTCCATCTGCGGTCGGAACTCCGGTCGACGCTACAAAAGTTTGTCTGAGGCTGCGGCGGAGACGAGAGGCGAGACGACGGGTGGGTGGTCTCCGACTCCGGCCCGTCAGTCGCGCAGGGCCGAGACGTCGAAGACGGGTTTACACGTCTCGCCGGCGAGGAACGCCTCGAACGCCGCCTCGGCGTCGAGCAGGCTGAACCGGTCGTCGAGGAACGTCGCGTGGTCGACGTCGCCCGAGGCGATGAGGCGGAGCGAGCGCTCGAAGTCCTCGTACATCGACGCGTAGGAGCACTGGAGGTCGATTTCCGCGCGCACGAGCGGCGAGTACGGCATCGTGGTCTCGCCGGTCTGCCCGACGAGGACGATCTGCCCGCCCTTGCGGACCTCCTCGACGGACATCGGCAGCCCGGAGGGGTGGCCGGTCGTGTCGAACACGACGTCGTAGCCCACGCCGTCGGTCAGGTCGTCGCGGACGGCGTCGAGGTCGTCGGCCTCGACGTCGACGGTGGCGAAGCCGAGGTCCTCCGCCAGCGGCAGGCGGTAGGCGGCGTCGCGGCCGACGCCGGCGACCACGACGTCGCCGCCCTGCGCCCGCGCGATCTGCGCCGTGAGGAGGCCGATCGGACCGGGGCCGGCGACCAGGACGCGGTCGCCGGGTCGAACCTCGGAGTTCTCGATCACCGCGCGGGCGCCGATGCTCGTCGGTTCGACCAGCGCGGCGTGTCTCGGGTCCATCCCCTCGGGGACGGGGTGGAGGGCCGTCTCGGGGACCGCGACGTACCCCTCGTAGGCGCCGTCGTGGTCGACGCCGGTGATGACGGCGTTCTGACAGACGTTCTCCTCCCCCATCTCGCACTGATAGCAGGCGCCGCAACCGCGGATGGGACGCTCGACGACCCGGTCGCCGACCGCGAACCGCGTGACGTCCGCACCGGTCTCGACGATTCGCCCCGTGTACTCGTGGCCGATGACCGTCGGCAGTTCCATCCGTTCGAACGCCGACTCGAACTCGTAGATGCCCGCGTCGCTCCCACAGAGGCCCGCGTAGTCCACCTCGACGAGCGCCTCGTCCGGCCCGGGCGACGGTCGCTGCAGGTCGACGAGTTCCAGGGCTCCACGGCTCCGACTGGTCTTGGCGAGTCCTCGCATGCGACCGTCTGCGTCATCGCACTGTATAGTTCTGGGGGTTCGTCGCCGCTCACTCGACGGCGCCTCGAGGAACGGCCGCCGGTTCGACGGCTCCCCCGTCGAGGCGGCGAGGAGGTGGACGCGGTGGTGAGCTCAGAGTTCGATTCGCTCGTCGCGTTCGGCCGACGCGTGGACGGCCGCGATCGTCCGCATGTCCGCCAGACCGTGCCGGCCGTCCGGGAGGATCGGGTCACCCGAGAGGACCCGGTCCGCGAAGTAGTCGAACTCCTCGCGCATCTCCGCGACCTCGTCGAAGTCCACGTCGTCGACCGTCACCCGGAGGCTCCCCGAAGCGAGGCGGAGTTTCGCCTCGCCGTGGAACGCCGGGTGGAGTTCGATAGCGCCCTCCGTGCCGACGATCGTGAGCTGTGAGTCCTGCTGGGCGTGCTGGCTGGTGGTACAGAGCAGCGGGAGGCCGCCCTCGAGCGTGAGCGTCATCGACGCGTACTGATCGGGGACGTCGGCGAACGCCCCGTGCGTGGAGGCCATCCGGGCTCGCACCGCGACCGGGTCGCGGTCGAGGAGGAACCGGGCGGTGTTGATGGGGTAGATTCCGAGGTCCATCACGGAGGTGCCGTATCCCGTGACGTCGGGGTCGAGGCGCCACTGGTCCGGGTCGGGAATCATCTCGAGGACGGGCTGGGTGTTGTTGCCGTAGGCGTGGACCGGTTCGCCGACGAACCCGTCGTCGAGGAGTTCCTTCGCCCGCCGGACCGCGGGTTCGGTGTGCATTCGGTAGGCGGTCATCAGCGGCACGCCGCCGGCCTCCGCGGCCTCGACGAGGCGTTCGGCCCGCTCCACGCTGGCCTCGAGCGGCTTCTCACAGAGGACGGCCTTCCCGAGGTCGGCGGCGGTCTCGACGTACTCGAGGTGGTAGGCGTTGGGGGTACCGACGTAGACGGCGTCGTACGCCTCGCTCCCGACGCCGTCGTGGTACTCCTCGTAGGTGATGCCCCGATCCGCGTCGTGGCGGTCCGCGAGCCGCGCTGCCTTCTCCCGACTCGAACTCACCAGGACGGTCGCCTCGCAGTAGTCGGTCCGTTCGAGCGCCGGGACGACGACGTCGACGGTCCACCACCCCAGACCGATCAGCGCGAACCTGACCGTGCCCTCCGGGTTCGTCTCCCAGTCTCGCTCGTCGAACCGGCCGATGAGTGCGTGCTCTGTCACGACCGCTCGTTCGAGTGACGGCACTAAAGTCGTACCGTCCGGCGTCACGTTGGCTCGTTCCGACGGCGACTGACGCGCCGACGGCGACGTCATCGGGAGAACTCTCCCGCCTCTCCGACAGCACGTCGCCCAGCTATCGTCTCGTCGACGCTCGCGAACGGCGAGGACCTCCCGGAGGCCGCCTTCGGCGTGGCGAGCGTGGTCGAACTCGAGCCCGACTACTCGCGAGTGACGGGCAGGCGTCCACCACCGTGGAGACCGCGAGGCGTCTCCGGCGTTTCTCCCCGCTCTCCCCATGAAAACACTCATGCCGGCAGACGAGCGTGACGTCTGTATGGGCACGTACTCGCACACGCCGGTGACCGTCGAGGACAAGCGAGCCGTCGTCGTCGGTGGGACGAGCGGTATCGGACAGGCTATCGCCCTCGGGTTCGCCGCGGAGGGGGCGGACGTGGTCGCGACGAGTCGGGACGAGGCGAAGGTCGAGGAGACGGCGCACGCCATCGAGCAACGGGGGGTCGAGACGGCGCGGGTCACCTGCGACGTGACCGACGGCGACTCGCTCGCGCGCGTCCGGGAGACGGTGACCGACGAACTCGGCGGCGTCGACGTCGTCGTCGCGTCGCAGGGAGCCATCTCCCGGGCGTCAGTTCGGGACATCTCCGACGACGAGTGGTCGTTCGTCACCGACGTCGCCCTCGACGGCGTCCGCCGCGTCACCCAGACGTTCGCCCCGGCGCTGGACGACGGAGGGTCGGTCGTCAACATCTCCTCGCTGTCGGCTCGGCTCGCGATGGCGGACCTCCCGGCGTACAGCGCCGCGAAGGGCGGCGTCGAGGCGTTCACCCGTGCCTCGGCGAAGGAACTCGCCCCGGACGTGCGGGTCAACGCCATCGCGCCGGGGTTCGTCATCACCCCACAGAACGCCGAGACGTACGCCGACGGAACCGAGAAACGCGCACGCATCGACGAGCGAACCCCGCTCGGCCGCGTGGCACGTCGCGAGGAGATCGTCGGCGCGGCCGTCTACCTCGCGAGCGACGCCGCCTCCTTCGTGACGGGGGAGGTGGTGACCGTCGACGGCGGGTTCGCGGACAGCGCTCTCTAGACCCGGTCGGTGCGCTCGGCGAGTGTACCGGACGGACCACTAGCGAGACCCTCGACAAGGTCGAGCCTCGCGACGGACGACCCGTCACCGAACGAGGACGGCGGTTCGCCCGGTCGTGGACGAGAATTCGACCACACACGGTGAGCGACCGGAGCGCGAGCGGTCCCGTCGAACGGTCTACGCGCGTACGTCGACAGCCGAGAGCGGCCCCGGTCCTCAGTTCGCGGCGCAGTTGTTCGGGCCGAGTTCGAGTTCCTCGACGTCGTCGCCCGGCTGCTCCGTGCCCCAGTTGATCCGCTTGATCTCGTTGTAGTTCGCGGGCTCGTCCGCGAGGCTCTCGACGATGGTTTCGACGAACGCCTCCCGGTCGCCCTCCTCGACGTAGCTGAGCAGTTCGTTCGTCGTCTCCGCCTGCAGCTCCCCGAGTTCGGTCGCGAGCGGTCGGACGTCCTCCTCGCTGAAGTGCCCGGGGAGGACGACCGTCCCGTCGTCGAGGTCGGTCAGCTCGTCGAGGCTGTCGAACAGCCGCTCGGCGGCCTCGCGGACGGCGTCCTCGGAGCTGTCCTCGAGGTCGGGCCGACCGACGCTTCGGAGGAACAGCGTGTCGCCGGAGAGGAGCGCGTCGCCGTACTCGAACGAGACGCTGCCGGGGGTGTGACCGGGCGTGTGGCGGACCGCGAGCTCGCGGTCGCCGACCGGGAGCACGTCGCCGTCGGCGAGCTCGGTCACGCGGTCGAGTTCCCCGGCGTCCGCCCCGTGGATGTAGTAGGGAACGTCGAGTTCCCCCGCGAGGCGCCGCGCTCCGGAGACGTGGTCCGCGTGGGCGTGCGTGTCGGCGACGCCGACGACCTCGAGGTCGCGCTCCTCGGCGGCGTTGAGGTACTCGTCGACGTACTGCGTCGGGTCGACGACGACCGCCTCGTCGCCGTCGTGGACCAGGTAGGAGACGCACCCGGTCCCAGGGCGAACGACCTGAACGACGCCGTCGACGCCGTCGACGTCGTACTGACGGTGGACGCGCCCCCAGCCGTTCATCCCGTCGTCGACGGACGTCGCGTCGTAGCCGTGCTCACGGAGGAACTCGGCCGCGCGTGCGGACGTGACGCCGGCGACACAGACGACCACGATCTCCTCGTCCGCCGGGAGTTCGTCGAGGTGCGTCTCCAGCGTGGAGTAATCGTAGTCGAGGAGTTCGTCGTAGATGGGGAGGTTCGTGCTGCCGGGAATCCGCCACTCTTCGAAGTCATCCTCCGGTCTGACGTCGAGCACGAACGGCCCGTCCTCGTCGTCCTGTACCCGTCGTGCGACCGTCGTCGGCTCGCATGTAGTAGTGCTCATAACAACCACAACTATACACTACAGCTACTTAAATCAGTTGGCTTCGCGGGCGTGTCGACAAGACGTGGTGCACCGACCGCAGTGGTCCCCTCGTTCCGTCGAGCGAAGGCGGTGCGGTGCTCGGAGGAGGGGTTTTCCAGATTCGTTCACCCTCGCTACCCCCATCACGTCGCGGGTTCCAGTCCCGACGGGGCGACCGACGAAACCGGCGTCGACGGTCGGTGTGAGTAGCCTCCCGGCACGAACCGCCCCGTTGTCGTCGCTCCCCGTCGGCCGTTCGCGCGTTCGACTCCGAACGGCGTCGTCACTGAGTCCACACCTAATGATTCAGCAGTTATGCAATATTAATCGCGAGGAGCGTCCGCGTCCGACCGTCGCGAGAGGCGTGCGTCAGTCGGTGGAGACGGTGTCCACCGTGTCGGTCTCGTCCGTCCCGGAGGAGCGGGCGAACCCCTGGACGTAGGCGCCGAGGAACATCCCGGCGATGGCCCAGAGGATAGTGAGGTTCCCGATACCGACGCTCGCGTACGCGGCGCCCGGACAGATACCCGAGAGCCCCCAGCCGACGCCGAAGACGACCCCGCCGATGGGGACGTTCCGGTCCATCGTCTTCAGGCGGCGGGTGTAGCCGCGGCCGGTGAGCGGCGCGCGGTCGAGGAACCGCGTCGCGCCGAAGAACGTGAGGGCCGAGACGACGGCGGCACCGCCCATCACGAACAGCAGACCGAGGTCCTCGAACTGGAGGAAGTCCAGAACGATTTCGGGTTTCGCCATCCCGCTGAGGGCGAGGCCGAAGCCGAAGACCAGGCCGCCCAGGAGGACCACGAGGGTGAACGCGAGACCGCGCCCGTCGTCGTCGGCGCTCACGGCGTCACCCCCAGCGCGGCGACGACCTGCGCCGTCCCGATGGCGACGGCCATGAACGTCGCGACGTTGACCAGTGAGGTCCCGGAGAGCGACCCGACCCCGCAGACGCCGTGGCCGGAGGTACACCCCTTCCCGAGGCGCGTGCCGACGCCGACGAGGACGCCCCCGACGAACAGCCGCCACGGCTGGACCTCAGTCGTCCAGCCGAACTCGCCGAACGCGAGGGCGTACACCGCGGCGCCGCCGACGATGCCGGCGGTGAAGACGACGCGCCAGTCGCGCGAGGCGAGGTACTTCGCCCGGTTGAACCGGGGGACGTCCGAGACGTACGACAGCGTGGACTCGAGGAACGTACTCGCGCCCGCGATGATGCCGGTCCCGAGGTAGATGGTCGCGACGCCGAGTCCGATGAGCAGTCCGCCCGCGGCGTACTGGGCGATACCTCGCGGGAACAGCTCCGCCAGCGCGACCAGCGGGAGTGGTGAGAGCGTCATTGGTTCGTGCGGAGCGCCTCCATGGTCAGTCGCTCGTCATCGCGTCGCTGCTCGCGGCGCAGTTGTTCGGGCCCAGTTCGAGTTCGAACGCCTCCTCGTCGGCCGTGTCCCGTCGACCGAGGTTCGTCGCGATGATCTCCTCGTAGTTCGCCGGGCGCGGGGGCATGTCCGAGAGGATGAACTCGACGAACGACTCGCGGTCCATCGACAGCGCGTCCATCCGCTCGACCAGGTCGCCGAGGCGTGCGGTGTGCGTCCCGTCCGCCCGGGCGGTCGCGGCGTCACTGAAGTGTGCGGGCGCGACCAGCACGTCGTCGTCGAGGGACAGCACGGTCGACTGGAGCGTCTCGTGCAGTTCGCCGGCGGCCGCGCGGGCCGCCTCTTCGTCGGCGCCCTCGAGGTCGGGACGGGCGACGCTCTCGGTGAACAGTCCGTCGCCGGTGAGGAGCACCGAGCCGTCGACGAGGTAGGAGGTCATCCCGGAGGTGTGACCGGGCGTGTGGAGCACGTCGACCTCGACGTCACCGATCGAGAGCACGTCGCCGTCGGCGACGGTCTCGTAATCGACGTCGTACTCGACGCCGCGCTCGACCGCCGGTTCGGGGAGGACGACGCGAGCGCCCGTCTCGGCGGCGAGTTCGCGGGCGCCGCTCACGTGGTCGGCGTGGACGTGCGTGTCGAGCGCGTAGGTGACCTCGGCGCCCATCGCACGGGCGTCCTGAACGTACTCGTGGACGAACGCCCGGAGGGGGTCGACGACGGCGGCCTCGCCGTCGCTGACGACCATGTAGGCCAGGCAGCCACTGGAGGGTCGCTGGTACTGCGCGACCGTCGCGTCCGTGTCGACGGCCAGTTCGTGGTACTCGTAGAGACGCGCCCAGCCCTGCATCCCGCGTTCGAGGTTCACGGCGTCGCGGCCCGCGTCGACCAGTTGCCCGGCGACGTACTCGCTCGACCCGCCCTTCGCGCAGACGACGACCGTCGGGTCGCCCGCGGGGATACGGTCGAGGTGGTCGTCGACCCCCTCGAGCAGTTCGAAGTAGGAGACGTTGACGACCTCCACCGAGTCGCCGTCGATGTGCCACTCCTCGAACTCGCTCGTCGCACGCACGTCGAGGAGCGTTACGGGCTCGCCGTCGTCGATGCGCCGCTTGAGCGTCTCGGGGGCGACCGATGCCACGTCCGCGTCCGGGTCGGGAAACGTATCGTCCATCTGTACCCCCTGCTACTGGCCGCTCGTACATAAGGGTTCGGAGAGTAATTCCACTATAGTACAATACTATTTCTCCCTCCGTGGCCAGAAACGCGTCTACGAGGCGCTACACGCCGTCCATAGCCAGCACACTCTGAGCTACTCGTGCTTAGTTTTCCCACGGACCGACAAGCTTTTTACCGACACACGAGTATGGTGCTGTAAGCCCAATACGGAACAGGCGAATCCACTATGAGTACGGAATACACAGTCACCGAGACGCTCGACGTGAAAGGCGAATCGTGCCCGATGCCGGTCGTGAAGACCAAGGGAGCTATCGACGACCTGAGTGAGGGCGACGTACTGGAGGTGCTCGCCACCGACTCCGGCAGCGTGAGCGACATCGCTGGCTGGGCGGAGGCCACCGACAGCGTCGAACTCCTCGGTCAGGAGGAGGACGCCGACGTGTTCAAACACTACGTGCGCAGGACGGCGTGACCATGAGCACGGACACGTCCGAACGTTCGTCGACGGAGGCCGCCGCGGAGCGGACCGACGCGTTCGACGACGAGACCGCGGCCGAACTCGCGGCCGAGATCGACGCACTACGCGAGGAGGTCGCGGACCTCAGAGACGAGAGCGGGGACGACGAGACCTCGATGGTCATCGTCGCGACGAAGGGGACGCTCGACATGGCGTACCCGCCGCTCATCCTCGCCAGCACCGCCGCCGCCTTCGGCTGGAACGTGACCGTCTTCCACACGTTCTGGGGGCTCGACATCCTCCACGAGGAGAAGTCCAAGAACCTCAAACTGAGCGCCGTCGGCAACCCGAGCATGCCCGTCCCGAACGCGGTGGCGGCGCTGCCGGGGATGGACTCGATGGCGACGCGCATGATGAACCGGAAGATCGCGGACAACGGCACGGCGACCATCGAGGAACTGATCGACGTGTCCCTCGACCAGGGGGTCGACCTGCAGGCGTGCCAGATGACCATCGAACTGATGGGCTACGACGAGGACGACTTCTACGACGGCGTCACGACCGGCGTGGGCGCGGCGACCGCGCTCCAGCGCATGACCGACGCGGACGTCCAGCTCCTCGTCTGACCACACCGCCCAGTACACGACTCACCACCGAGACACACACCCACACATCATGAACTACACGACACGAACGGACGTGAACGAATCGTTCGACGACGCCGTCGAACGGACGGTCGACGCGCTCGAGGACGAGGGGTTCGGCGTCCTCTGCGACATCGACGTGCGGGCGACGTTCGCGGAGAAGCTCGACGAGGAGTTCCGCCAGTATCGCATCCTCGGCGCCTGCAACCCGGGACTCGCCTTCGAGGGACTCCAGGCGGAACCCGACCTCGGGGCGCTCCTCCCGTGCAACGTCGTCGTCTACGAGGCCGACGACAGACAGGTCACGGTGAGCGCGGTCGACCCCTCGGCACTCATCGGTATCACCGACAACCCCGACCTCGACCCGATAGCGGCCGACGTCTCGACCCGGTTCGAGCGCGTCCTCGAGTCGCTGTGAGCGCCTCACGTCGGCTCGTCTGAACGGCCGACCTCGCCGCGACATCGCCGCGACCCGAAGCGAACGGGAGGCGCGAACGGACACCCCGGCTGCCGAAAGAGCGTTCAGGACATCGAGCCACGATACACCCCATGACCGACACAGACTCCGACCCGAATTCGACGCGAGACGAACCGTCGGACCCCGAGGAGGGGTACGACCGCGACGAGTCGTTCGACGCGGTGAGCGAAGCGGCCCGGACGATGGGGCGGGGGTTCTTCGAGGAGTCGAGCGCCCCCGGGTCGGCGATGGCACACCTCTACCGGGGCGAGATCCACCGGATGAAACTGTGGCGCGAGCGACTCGACCGGACGTCGAACTGGGCGGTGACGCTCATCGCGGCCATCCTCACCTACGCCTTCTCCAGTGCCACCCGGCCACACTACGTCATCCTCGTCGGCGTGGTGATGGTGACCATCTTCCTCGTCATCGAGGCCCGTCGCTACCGGGGCTACGACATGTGGCGGTCCCGGGTTCGGATGCTCCAGCGGAACGTGTTCGCGTACTCGCTAGACCCCTCGCAGGGTATCGAGGACCCGGACTGGCGCCCGCGTCTCTCGCGGGACTACCGCGAACCGCGCGCGAAGATCTCCTACGAGGAGGCCACCGCCCACCGCCTTCGGCGGGTGTATCTCCCGCTGTTCACGGTCCTGCTCGCGGCGTGGCTGTTCCGCGTCCTCGTCACCCCGACGACCGGGAGCGGGTGGCCCGCGAGCGCGGCGGTCGGTTCCGTGTCCGGACTGGCCACCGCCGGTCTCGTCGGGGCCTTCTACGCGGTGCTCGTCGCCATCACGTTCCGGCCGCGCGTCTGGCAGGCGACCGGTGAACTACGGCGGAGCGACGTCGGTGCCTGGAACGACATCGAGTGACGCCGCCGGTCGCTGGGCGTGGAGGACGCGCGAGGGGATATCCAGAGGGACCTCGCGCACGCCGAGCGGACGACGACCGTCGCATCGCTCGGCTGGTACGCCGACGTTTCGGCTGGCCGCCCACGATGGGCGGCGCGGCGGTCGCGACGGTCGTCGTAGTGTCGTGTTTCCTTACGCCGACTGCTCGTTCTGTTCCTGAGCGTACTTCAGGAACGGAGGGAGAACGAGGAGTTCCACGACTGCGAGCCCGAGGATGACCCAGCGGGTCGTGCCGTCGACGAGGGTGAAGGCGACGATTACGAGTATCGACGCGCTACAGAGTCCGATTCCGTACCGAACGATCGGGTTCTCGAACGGAGAGCTCATAACACGCACTTCGAACAACCACACATAAATCCGAGGGTATCGGTGAGAAAGACTGTCAGCGTCGGCGTCGTGACTGTGGCGAGGTGTTTACAATCGAATATCAGCATCGTGCCGAAACGCGCGTCGTCCACGGGTCGACGTCCCGTTATCGGGCGCTGAACGATACGGGAGTGGTCCGGTCGCTACCGTCGGTCGAACGGAACACCTGGGACAGGGTTCACACGTCGCCGCCGGACTTCGCGTCGGTGAACCCATCGCGCATCGCTACCCGGAGGCCGGCGCCGACCGCGAGACCGAGTAGAGAGCCGACTGCGGCGCCGAATCCCGCCGAAACACAGCCAGACGCCCAGGAGCGGTGTGTCAGTCAGCGCCTCCGTCCCGACATCGCTCGTAGCGGTCCGTCTGGCTCATGACGCTCGCTGTGCGGAACAGCAGCAGCCACGTTCCGAACGGTCGCTGCGAGTGCTGCGGCGGCCGTCGCTCTCGCGTCCGGTCCCGGGGCGCGGTGGCCTCCGTGCTGCTCGGGTCGTCCAGTCGCTCCGCCCGCTCCCGGAGACGCGCTCTGGACCTACAGCGTGAGTCTCGTCCCGTCCTCGGCGCACTCGAGGTCGACCTCGGAGCGCCTCGCCAGCATGTCCTCGCTCATGTGCGTGAGGACGACGCGGTCGCAGTCGAGCGTCCCGAGGTGCGAGCGGAGCGTCGCGTAGTCGAGGTGATACGGGACGGACTTCTCGTAGAAGTACGCCTCACAGACGAACAGGTCCGCGCCGCGGGCGGCGGCCGCGAGCGACTCGGTCCACTCCGTGTCCCCGGAGTAGGTGAGAACCCGCCCGTCGAACGCGGCTCGCAGGGCGTACGCCGGTGCACCGCTGGGGTGGACCACCTCGAAGGGGGTCACCTCGACGTCCTCGTCGACCACCGACTCGCCCGCCCCGTACTCGCGGTAGGTGACGTCGAACGCCTGCTCGACCTCGGAGAGGCCGGGAAAGAGGACGTCCATCGCGGCTTCGACTCGCGTCTCGGTCCCGGGCGGCCCGGCCACGAGCAGGGGGGCCTCGCGCTTCGACACCAGTTGTGCGTCGAGGACGAAAAACGGGATGCCGCCGAAGTGGTCGCCGTGGAGGTGGGTGAGGAATATCGCGTCTACCGTGTTCGGGTCGACGCCCTCTCGTTTCAGCGCCGGCAGCGAGGAGGCGCCGCAGTCGAGCAGGAACCGCGACTCGTCGGTCGCCACGTGGATGCAGGTCTGGAGTCGACCGCCACTCCCGACCGTGTCGCCGGAGCCCGCGAACGTGATGGTCGCCATGGTGGCCACCATCGCCCTGTCGGGGGTAAGTGCTCCCGTTTGCCGGAGCGGGTCGCCGCCGCCAGTCGAACTAAGGCGGTGACGGTCGACCGTCGGGACATGGGAACGCTCGACGACACGGCGGCACTGGTCACCGGCGGCTCGCGCGGTATCGGCCGCGGCATCGCTGAGGCGTTCGGCCGCGAGGGGGCCGCGGTCGCCGTGAACTACCACTCGGACGACGAGGCCGCCGAGGAGACCGTCGACGCGATAACCGACGCCGGCGGCCGCGCGGTCGCCGTACAGGCCGACGTGAGCGACGAGGCCGAGGCGCGCGACCTCGTCGACCACGTCGAGACGGAGTTCGGCGGCCTCGACGTCCTCGTCAACAACGCCGGCGTCCTCGAGCCGTCGACGCTCGACGAGATGGACGTGGAGACGTGGGACCGGACGATGTCGGTCGACCTCCGCGGGACCTTCCTCGTGACGCGCTTCGCCATCGAGGGGATGCTGGAGCAGGGCCACGGTCGGGTCATCAACGTCGCCTCGCAGTTGGGCATCAAGGGCGCCGCGGAGCTCACGCACTACTCGGCCGCGAAGGGCGGCGTCATCGGCTTCACACGCGCGCTCGCCCGCGAGGTCGCCCCGGACGTTCAGGTCAACGCCATCGCGCCCGGCCCCATCGAGACGGACCTCCTCGACGACACGACCGAGGAGTGGCGCGAGGAGAAGGAAGCCGAGGTCCCGCTCGGTCGAATCGGGACCGTCGACGAAGTCGTACCGACCGCGGTGCTCCTCGCCGGCGACGGCGGGAGCTACTACACTGGCCAGACGCTCAGCCCCGACGGCGGCGACGCGATGCACTGAGTCGGGCGGGGGCGGGACTCGACCAGAGGGGCCCGCTCACCCCTCGCGTACGAACTCGTCCAGCCGCCGGGCGAGCGCCAGCGCGAACGCCTCGTCGTTGACGTGCGCGTCGAGTTCGACGAGGTCGACGTCGGGGGCGAGGCCCTCCCGGAGCGCGTCGAACAGCGCCTCGTCCGCCTCGGGGTCGTGGAAGGCATCGCCCTCGGCGTCCAGCGCCGAGACGCCGTCGAGCGGGAGGTACACCGCGACCGGGCCGGTCGCGTCGTTCACCTTCTCCGCGATGATACCGCCGAGTTCGGCCGCCTCCTCGGGCGTCGTCCGCATCAACGTCACCTGCGGGTTGTGCTGGTAGAACGTCCGTCCCTCGAACCGCTCGGGGACGGACTCCGGCGGACCGAAGTTCACCATGTCGAGCGCCCCCACCGAGACCACGTGGGGGACGCCCACCTCGCCGGGTGCGTCGAGGCGGTCCGGCCCGGCGGCGAGCACGCCGCCGACGTGTTCGTCGGCCCACTCCGTCGTCGTCACGTCGAGGACGCCGTCGACGACCCCCTGTCGGACCAGGTCCTCCATGGCCCGGCCGCCGGACCCGGTCGCGTGGAAGACGATGGTCTCGTACCCCTCGGCTTCGAGGTACTCCCGGGCGCGCTGGACACACGGCGTCGTGACGCCGAACATGGTGATAGCGACCGTCGGACGCTCCTCGACGGCGACGTCGGCCTCGCGGTCGACCATGCCGGCCAGCGCCAGCGCCGCGTTCGCGATGACGCGCCGCGAGAGCCGGTTCAGTCCCTCGATGTCCGCGACCGAGTACATCATCGTGACGTCCGTGGAGCCGACGTAGGGTTCGACGTCGCCCGACGCCATCGTCGACACCATCAGTTTCGGGACGCCGACCGGGAGCGCCCGCATCGCCGCCGTCGCGATGGAGGTGTTGCCCGACCCGCCGAGGCCGAGGATACCGTCCAGGGTGCCCTCCTCGTGGAGTCGCTGCGCGATGTCCGCGGCGCCGTCCCCCATCACGTCCATCGCCGCACCGCGGTCACCGGCGTCTCGAAGCGACCGGAGGTCGCCGCCGCCGGCCTCGGCGACGGTCTCGGCGTCGGTGTCCGGCGGGAACTCCGGGTCGCCCACGACGCCCACGTCGACGACGTGGACGTCGATACCCTGCGCTTCGAGGACGTCGCGAGCGAACGCGACCTCCTCACCCTTCGTATCGAGCGTTCCGACGACGACGACGCTCACGGGGACTCACCTCCCACGATATCCCCTGCATCGACCGACGAGAGGAACGCTACCGGGGAGACGGAACGGCGGTCGGTGCTCATAGCTCTATCTCCGTGAACTCGCGGGCCTGGTTCTCGATGGCCGCCTCGGTCGGGAGGCGTTCGATGCTGGACGCGCCGAAGAAGCCGACGACGCCCTCGGTGTTGTCGAGGACGTGTCTCGCGTCGTCGGGCCAGGCGATGGGGCCGCCGTGGCAGATGACCAGCACGTCGTCTTCGACGTCTGTCGCCGCGTCGTGAATCGCCTGCACCCGGTCGGCGGCGGTGTCGAGGTCCAGCGAGGTCTCCGCGCCGATGTCGCCGCTCGTCGTCAGCCCCATGTGGGCGACGACGACGTCGGCACCCGCCTCGGTCATCGCCCGGGCCTGGTCGGTGTCGAAGACGTACGGGCAGGTGAGCATCCCCTGTTCGCTGGCCTCCCGAATCATCGCCACCTCCTCGTCGTACCCCATGCCGGTCTCCTCCAGGTTCCGCCGGAACTGGCTGTCCTCGTCGATGAGACCGACCGTGGGGAAGTTCTGGACGCCGGAGAAGCCGCGACGCTTCAGGTCGGCGACGAACACGTCCATCTGTCGGAACGGGTCCGTCCCGTTCACGCCGGCGAGCACCGGCGTGTCCTCGACCACCGGGAGGACCTCGTGGCCCATCTCGACGACGATTTCGTTGGCGTCGCCGTAGGGCAGGAGCCCCGCGAGCGACCCCCGACCGCCCATCCGGTAGCGCCCGGAGTTGTAGATGATCAGCAGGTCGATGCCGCCGCGCTCGGCGAACTTCGCCGAGATACCGGTCCCGGCCCCCGCGCCGACGACAGCGCGTCCCTCGGCGACCGTCTCGCGGAGTCCGTCGAGCGCCTCCTCGCGTGTGAATCGGTTCGACATCGCTCGGAGCCTCACCATCGACCGTGATAAGTTCGGGGGGCGCTCGCGAGGACGCGTGTCGGCCGGTCGCGTGAGCCACGGTTTTTTGCCCACCAGGGGAGGAGTGGTGACATGGAGATAGCGGTCATCGGAAGCGGGGCGATGGGGTCGCTCTACGGCGGGACGCTCGCCGAGGCGGGACACGACGTCACGCTCGTCGACGTCTGGGAGGAACACGTCCGGACCATCGAGGAGTCCGGCCTGCGACTCACCGACGACGACGGGGAACGGGCGATACCGGTGCGGGCGACGACCGACCCCGGAACCGTCTCGCCACCCGACCTGGCGCTCGTCTTCGTGAAGAGCACGCAGACCGACGTCGCCCTCGACGGCGCGCGACCGCTGCTGGACGAGCGTGTCGACGTGCTCTCGCTCCAGAACGGCCTCGGCAACGCCGAGGACATCGCGGGGTACGTCCCCGAGCGCAACGTCGTCGCCGGGGTGACGACCCACGGCGCGACGCTCGAAGGGCCGGGGCGGGTGTTCCACGCCGGGAGCGGGCCGACGCGCATCGGCCGGTACTTCGTCGACGACGACGACCGGGTCGACGCGATAGCCGGGGCGTTCACGGCCGCCGGCCTTCCGACGACGGTGTCCGACGCGATTCGGGACGACATCTGGGAGAAGGTGCTCGTCAACGTCGGCATCAACGCCCCGACCGCGCTCGCCCGCGTCGAGAACGGGGCGCTCGCGAGAACACAGGAGGGTCGACGCGTCGTCGAGGCCGCGGTACACGAGGCGGTCGCGGTCGCGCGGCACGAGGGCTGTACTATCCGCGACGATATCGTCGACCACGTCGTCGACGTCGCGGAGCGGACTGGTACGAACGCCTCCTCGATGCTCCAGGACGTCCGGGCGGGGCGCGAGACGGAGGTCGAGCGCATCCACGGCGCCGTCGTCCGGCGGGCGGCGCGACACGACCTCGCGGTCCCGGTCAACCGGACGCTCGCCGACCTCGTCCGACTCGCGCAGGGGGCGTAGTCAGGGGGGGAACTCGCCCGACCCGACGGCCTCGTGGTAGGCGTCGAGGTGCGAGACGATGTCGTCGCCGAACGTCCCGCGGAGTCCGGCGACCGTCTCGGGGAGGACGTCCTGCAGGCCGAGCAGGTCGTGGAGCGTCACCGCCTGGGCGTCGCAGTGGGGCCCGGCACCGATGCCGAGGGTGATGCCGTCGGTCGCCTCGGTGACCGTGGCCGCGGCGTCGGGGTCGACCAGTTCGAGGATCATCCCCGCCGCACCGGCGGCGTCGACCGCGCGGGCGTCCTCGACGAGTTCGTTCACCTCGGCGGACGTCTCGCCGTGCACGTCGTAGCCGTCGGTCGCGTCGTCTGTCTGGGGGGTGACGCCCAGGTGGCCGAAGACGGTGATGCCGGCGGCGTCGATGGCCTCGACCGTCGGCGCCACCTCGCTCCCGCCCTCGAGTTTGACCGCGTCCGCGCCGCTCTCCTTCTTGAGGCGGTTCGCGTTCCGGACGGCCTCGGCCGGCGTGACGTTGTACGCCCCGAACGGGAGGTCGACCATGACGAAGGTGTCCTCGACGGCCCGGCTGACGGCGCTCGCGTGGTGGACCATCTCGTCGACGGTGACGCGGTCGGTCCCGTCGTAGCCGAGCATCGTGACCCCGAGCGAGTCGCCGACCAGCGCGATGTCGACGTCGCTCCGGTCGACGAGTCGCGCCGTCGCGTAGTCGTAGGCGTTCACCAGCGTTATCGGCTCGTCGGTCGCCGCTTTCTCCTGTAGCGTCGTGAGCGAAGGCACTCCCGGGCGTTCTGGGCGAGGCGAGTAATAACCACCGGCCCGTCGCGGTTCCGCGCGGGCGGCCCCGCCGTCAGTCGACGCTCACGGCGTCGCTCTCGCGGGTCGGCTCTCGCTCGCCCTCGGTGTTCCGCGCGAAGTAGGTCGCGAGCGCGGGTCCGAGGACGAGTTGCCAGACGCTGAACAGCGCCGGGAGGAGCGCGGCCAGCGGGCTGAAGAAGGCGACGGCCAGGGCGGTCGCCAGCCCGGAGTTCTGCCACCCCACCTCGAAGACGGTGGCGCGGACGCGGTCCTCCGGCATGTTCGCCGCCCGGCCGATGGCGTAGCCCGACGACAGGCCGATGAGGTTGTGGGCGACCATGGCCGCGACCGCGACGGCGCTGACCGTGAGGATGTTCTCGGCGTTCAGCCCCACCACGGCCGCGACGATGACGACGATGGCGAGGACGCTGATGGAGGGGAAGACGGCCAGACTCGCCTCGGCGGCGGTCGGCGCCACCCGCTCGAGTAGCTGACGGGCCGTGAGGCCGGCGACCACGGGCAACAGGACGATGAAGACGATCTCCTGGAACATCTCGGCGAACGTCACCTGTATCTCCGTCCCGGCGAGCAGCAACACCCACGCGGGCATCACGACCGGGGCGACGACGGTCGTGAGCGACGTGATGGCGACCGAGAGCGCGACGTCCCCCTTCCCGAGGTAGGTCATGACGTTCGAGGACGTCCCGCCGGGGGCGGCCCCGAGCAGGATGAGGCCGATGCCGAGTTCGGCGGGGAGCGAGAAGAGCTGGACGAGGCCGTAGGCCGCCAGCGGCATGACCGTCCACTGGGCGAGCGACCCGATGAACACGTCCCGCGGTCGGTCGACGATGCGCCGGAGGTCGGCGGGCGTGAGCGTGAGCCCCATCCCCAGCATGACGACGCCGAGGAGCGGCGAGATGTACGCCCCGATCCAGGTGACGGCGTCGGGCCGGTACAGCGCCAGCACCGACGCGGCGACGACCCAGACGACGAAGTACTTGTTGACGAAGTCGGACGCGCGTTCGGTTTTCGATAGCAGTGACATGTGTGAAGCGTGCGTTCGCGGTCGGCCACGACCGGCGGGGGTGACCGTCGCCCGTCGACGGCGAGCACCGTGTCGTCCTCGACCCCGGTCGCGCCGGGCTCCCTGCCCGGTGTTAGCGTACCTACACCGGTGATGCGGAGCGGGGTATTTATCAGTATCTACATCGCGGCGGAGAAGGGGGTCGAGGGCGGGGAGCCGTGGGCGACGAGGGGTGACTACTCCGGCGGGATGACCTTACCGGGGTTGAGGGTGTTCCTCGGGTCGAGTGCCTGCTTCACCGCTCGCATCGCACCCACTGCGGCCTCCCCGTGTTCGAGTTCGAGGTACTCGCGCTTGCCGACGCCGACGCCGTGTTCGCCCGTCGCGGTGCCGTCGAGGTCGATGGCCCGCTCGACGAGTTCGCCGTAGGCCTCCTTGGCGCGGGCGGCCTCCTCGGGGTCGTCGTAGTCGGCGAGGACGAAGTAGTGGAGGTTGCCGTCGCCCGCGTGGCCGAAACAGGGGACGAACAGGTCGTAGCGCTCGGCGACGGCCCGAACCTCGGAGATCATCTCCGGGTAGCGGCTGATGGGGACGGTGACGTCGCCCGGCGGGCCGATGTCGAGGTCGGGGTCGTACTCCTCGGCCGCGTAGGTGATGTCCTTTCGCGCCTGCCAGAGGCGCTCCATCGCCTCGCCCGACGCGATCTCCATCTCCTCCAGGCCGTGCGCGTCGAAGACGCTCCGGCAGAACGCTATCTCCTCGTCGATACCGTGGTTCGCGTGGAACTCGACGAACGCCATCGGTCGCTCCGGGAGGTCGGTGTCGGAGTAGGTGTTCGCGAGCAGGGCGGTCCGGTCGTCGATGAGTTCTATCTTCGCGACGTCGACGCCGGCGGTGACGGCGTCGGAGATGGCCTCGGTCGCGTCGGCGAGCGTCGCGAACACCGCCCGCCCCCCCTTCACCTGCTCGGGCCGGCCCGCCACCTCGAGCGTCGCGCGCGTGACGACGCCGAGCGTCCCCTCGCTGCCGACGACGAGGTCCTTCAGGTTGTAGCCGCTGGAGGTCTTCGCCGCCTTGCTCCCGAGTTCGACGACCGACCCGTCGGCGAGGACGACCTCCAGTTCGAGCACCCAGTCCGCGACCTCGCCGTACTTCACGGTCTGCTGGCCCGAGGCGTCGGTCGCTATCATCCCCCCGATGGTGGAGATGGCCCCCGAGGACGGCAGCGGCGGGAAGAACAGCCCGTGGCGCGCGAGCGCCTCGTTGACGTCCTCGCCGATGACGCCCGCCTGGACGTCGACCTGCAGGTCGTCCGGACGGACCTCGAGGACCGTGTCCATCCGCACGGTGCTCAGGCTGATACCCCCCTCGACGGGGGTGGCGTTCGATTCGAGACCGGTGCCGGCGGCGTAGGGGGTGACCGGCACGCCGTGGTCGGTGGCGGCTCCGACGACCGCCGCGACGTCGGCGGTCGACGCCGCGAAGACGACGGCGTCCGGTTCGACCTCGTCCGCCTCGCGGGTCCCGAAGTCGCCCGCGTGGTTCTTCCGGTCGGACGACCCCCGCGAGACGGCCCCGTCGAGGTCCAGGTCGTCGAGAAACGAACAGTCGTGGGTCATGCTCCTACGGGTGCCCGCGGCGATATTAAGCCCGGTGCTCGACGCGGGAGGAAAAGGTGAACACGAGCGGGGGAGTACTGACGCACACATGACGACGGACCGGCGGCTCGCCACCCTGGGGATGATGCTGGGTATCTTCCTCGCCGGCATCGACGGGACCATCGTGAGTACGGCCATGCCGACGGTCGTCTCGTCGCTCGGCGGCCTCGAACTCTACTCGTGGGTGTTCGCCGTCTACATGCTGTTCGCGGCCGTCACGATGCCGCTGTTCGGTCGACTCGCGGACAGCTACGGGCGCAAGCGGCTCTTCTACGTCGGTATCGGCGTGTTCGTCGTCGGGAGCGCGCTCGCCGGCGCCGCCCGGAGCATGCCGCAACTCATCGCCTTCCGCGCCGTCCAGGGCGTCGGCGCGGGGGCGATGTTCTCCATCCCCTACACCGTCCTCGGCGTCATCTACCCGCCGGACCAGCGCGGGAAGGCCATCGGGTACGGGAGCGCCGTCTGGGGCGTCTCGAGCGTCGTCGGACCCCTGCTCGGCTACCTCATCGTCGCGACGCTGTCGTGGCGGTGGGTGTTCTACCTCAGCGTGCCGGTCGGCGTCGCGGCCGCACTGGTGACCGCCCGGTCGCTGGAGGAGACGACGGGGGCGGTCGACCGGCACGTCGACGTCGCGGGGGCCGTGACCCTCTCGATAGGGGTGGGCGCGCTCCTGGTCGCGCTCGAGACGCTCGCCGAGTCGACGGTCGTCGCCGCGGGACTCGTCGCGCTCGGCCTCGCGAGCCTCGCGGCGTTCTACGTCGTCGAACGCCGTGCCCGCGTCCCCATCCTCCCGCTGTCGCTGTTCGGCGACACGACGTTCGTCGTCACGAACGCGGCGGGGTTCCTCACGAGCTTCGCCGTCTTCGCCGCGCTCACCTACGACCCGCTGTTCGTCCAGAGCGTCCGCGGCAGCGCCTCGGGCGCCGCGCTCATCGTCTTCCCCATCTCCATCGGGTGGTCAGGGACGAGTTTCGTCTCGGGGCGCCTCATCAACCGCTTCGGCGAGCGACGCCTCGCCACCGTCGGGCCGATGCTCATGGCCGCGAGCTTCGTGGTCGCCGCCCTCTGGAGCGTCGACACGCCCCTCTGGGCGATGATGGCGACGGTGTTCGTCACCGGCGTCGGGATGGGGACGCTCACCCCGCCGCTGCTCGTCGCCATCCAGAACCACCTCGGGACCGAGCGGATGGGGCTCGCGACCTCCTCACAGCAGTTCTTCCGGAACCTCGGGGGGACCGTCGGCGTCGCGGTGCTCGGCGTCGTCCTCAACGCCTCGATGCGCGGGCGGCTCGCCGCCGTCCCCGGCATCTCCGACCTCGGCGACCTCCAGCGGCGCCTCCTCGACGGGGGGGAGACGCCGGCAGTGGTCGCCGCCATCATGGCCGACGGCCTGAGCGTCGTCTTCGTCGCGTCGGCAGTCGTGTGTCTGACAGCGGCGGTCGTGGCCGCACAGATACCGGAACCGGGTGGCGAATCGGGAGCCCGTCCGTCGAACGACTGAGTACGCCGCGACACGGGACGGGACGCGCCCGGAGACCGACCAGCCGCCGGACGAGCGCATCGACGAGAGGTAACGAAATTGTCTCAGAAATAGATAAAGGTCCAATATGAGTGTAATTCAATTCGATTCTGACAAATAATTATAAAAATAGAACGAGGCAGTATATCGTGTATACCCTTGCTCAGTAGCGATATAATCGCTATAGATAAGGTTATAGTGCCGTATACCGGCGCAAACATTGTTCTATAAAATCAGAGGAAATATCTGAATATTGTGGATGCGCGTTGTTCGTCGTCTTCCTCGTGTGGAACGACAGGGACTCCTCACAGGACCCTTCGTTCTGTCCGGCCTGCGGCGTGCTCGCGCCAACGTCCATAACACGGCTATACCCGTTATGTCGGCGGCCTGCGCACCCCCGCCGCCGTCGGTCGGTCGGCACCTCAACTCGCGTTCCACCACGGACACCGACGCCCGGACCACCCGGTCACGCCACCCGACGTGACCGTTCCGCCATCAGTGTAATCGTCGACTGTGTCGTTTCTTTCTGTTATTCACGAAAATCTGAAGCAATATCTTTGGGGGCGTGATATACGACCACGAACAGGCGGCAAAGGCGTTCGAACTGCTGGTTTTACCCGTAACTGGAGGAGAAACGAGCGGTCAAACGAGTACGGGAGGTGGTCGCAGTCACACTGCACCCCGAGCGACCGGGACGGAAACCGGCCTCGTCGGCGTTTCGTGGTGATTTCCGGTCGTCAGACGGGTCGCATGTCCGTCCGGCGTCGAACGCGAGCGAGGCGACGAGCGTATCTGTCTCTTCCGCGCCTGTCGGCGTGTGACGACGGTTCGCGGGCGGACGCGACGTCGTTCGTCCACTGGCTACCGAGTAGAGTCGAGCGTTTCGATTAGGATACCGATTCCGGATATCGTTCACTCGTGGTAAAAGTATATGTGAGCGCGCACGGAGTCAGTTACCATGGAAAACGACAGCGTCACACACGGGATGGGCGGGTCGACGAACGGGGTGAAAGCCGTCGAGACCTCCTTTCGAATCGTCGACGCGCTCAAGGACACCGGCGGTGGAAAGGTCACGGACATCGTCGACCGGACCGGCCTCTCGAAGGGGGCGGTGTACAAGCACCTGACCACGCTGATGGACCACGACCTGGTCGTGAAGCGCGGACAGGAGTACACCCTCGGGTTCCGGTTCCTCGATTACGGCGGCTACCTCCGGTCGCGCTACATCGGCTCCGAACTCATCAAACCGCAGATACAGGACCTGGCGGAGGAGACCGGCGAGGTGGCGCTGTTCTCCATCCCCGAGAAGGACCGCGTCATCACGCTGTTCAGGGAGAACGGCAACAAGGGGGTGTTCACCAGGACGCGCTTGGGGATGCGACTGCACATGCACCAGACCGCCGGCGGGAAGGCCATCCTCTCGCAGTTCTCCCGGTCGGAGGTCGAGGGGGTGATCGAGCGGGTCGGCCTGCCGAGGGCGACCGAGGCCACCATCACCGACGAGGAGGCACTGTTCGAGGAACTGGAGACCATCCGCGAGCGGGGGTTCGCCCTGAACCGGGAGGAGAGCACGGAGGGCCTCGTCGCCGTGTCGGTCCCGCTCACGCCCGACGACACGGTCATCGGCGCGTGCGGCATCGCCGGCCCCCGACACCGGATGGGCGAGGAGCGGGTGATGGAGGAGATACCCGACCTGCTGTTGAGCGTCGTCAACGAACTCGAACTGAACATCACCCACTCCCACGGCCCCATCCAGCTGTTCTGTCCCGAGTAGACGACCCGGGGAGACCGGGTGAGACGGCGGGTGAGAAACGGCGGCCGCTATCGGTTGCCGGTCTCGAGCGTCGGGAGCATCGCCTCGATGCGCTCGATGTCGACGTCGAGCCACGCCGGGACCTTCAGTTCCTCGCCGTAGTCCGCGGGGTCCTGGTCGATCTCGAACCCGGGGCCCATCGTCGCGTACTCGAAGATGGCTCCACCGGGTTCGGTGATGTACCGCGAGTGGAAGTAGTCGCGGTCCTTCGTCGACGTCGTGATGTAGCCGTTCTCCCGGAGCGTGTCGCTGATCTCGTCCTGCTCCCACCGGTTCTTCACGCCGAAGGCGACGTGGAGGTACGTCCCGATACCCATCACGCCGTTGGGGGCGTTCGGGCGGATGAGGACGTCGACCGTGTTCGCGCAGGGCGCGTCGCCGGGCGCCTCGTAACGGATACGGTCGCCGGCCTGCGGGTGGGTCGCCTCGCCGACGCGGTCCCAGCCCATCACCTCGAGGACGTCCATCGTGCCCGCGGGGTCCGAGGAGTGCAGCGTCGTGTTGAACATCCCGCGGATACCGTACTCCTCCGGGACGTCGCTGTCGCCCGTCCACGGCTCGATGTCGGACTCGCCGGTCACCAGTTCGAACGGGAGACCGTCCGGGTCGGTGAACCCGATGGCGGTCTCGTCGAAGCGCTCCTCGACGGTGTACTCGACGTCGTGCGCTTCGAAGCGGTCGGTCCAGTAGTCGACGGAGCCCTCCGGGATGGTCAGCCCGACCGAACTCATCATCCCCTTGCCGACCATCCCCTCCTCCATCGGCATGTTGGTCATCGGGAAGTAGGTGACGATGGTACCGGGGGTCCCCGCCTCGTCGCCGTAGTAGAGGTGGTAGATCTTCTCGGGGACGTCGAACCGGACCGTTCGCTTGACGAAGCGGAGGCCGAGGACGTCGACGAAGAAGTCGTGGTTCTCCTGTGGGTCGTCACAGAACGCCGTCACGTGGTGTATCCCATTTATCTCTGGCATGGTATGATACACCTCCACAGTTGCATTCCGACCTGATAATACTTACTGTGATACAGCAGCGAGAACGCGCCGCTCCGTCCCGCTGTCCGGTGAGACCGGCGGTTCGCCGCGTGACCGAGGGCCGCTCGCCGCGAGCGACCGGTGAGGGGTGACGAGGAGGATACCGGCCCCGGACACCTCACTCGCTCGTGCCGGTGTAGATGCCGGTCGGGTCGAGGGCGTTCCGGACGCGGTCGGTCGGGGGGGCGGTCGTCGTCACGTCGGCGGCGAACTGCATCTCCCAGCCCGTCGCCTCCTGAACGTCGCGCTCGGTCACGCCGGGGTGGACCGACTCGACGTACAGCTTGCCCGCCTCGTCGAAGCGCATCACCACCTTGTCGGTGATGACGGCCTCGGGGCCGCCGCGGAGGCCGAGGCGCGCTCGGTTCTCCCGACCGCCGACGTACCCCGGACTCGTGGCGAAGTCGACCCCCTCGGGGAACCGCCGCCTGCTGTGCGGGGCGATGAGTATCGTCCGGTGTGCGTTGCTCGCTATCTCGCAGGCGCCGCCGCTGCCGGGGAGACGCACTGTGCCACATATCCCCCGGTACAGGGGCTGACAGTATAAGTCTCGGGTCGGGCCGACCCCCGTCGCCGCGTCCGTCCCGGCCGAACCACGGACGGGGCGAGGAGGGACAGCCGTGTCTCCGACCACGTCGAGCGCGAGGGAAACAGTCAATAGGAGCACTCGTCTGGTGAGAGCTAGCATGGCGACACACACGGTCCAAGGCGGGGGCGACGTCCGCCTGCGCGTCGAGGACGTCGGCGAGGGACGGCCCCTCCTGCTGGTCCACGGTTACTCGCAGAGTCGACTGGCGTGGCGAAAGCAGTTCGAGTCGACCCTCGCCGAGGATTTCCGCCTCGTGGCCCCGGACCTCCGTGGACACGGCGAGTCCGACAAGCCCCGCGACGCGTACGACGACGCCGCGCTGTGGGCCGCCGACCTCCGGGCCGTCGTCGAGGAACTCGGCCTGGACGACGTCGTCCTCGTCGGCTGGTCGTACGGTGGCCTCGTCGTCCTCGACTACCTCGAATCGTTCGGGACCGACCGCGTCGCGGGGCTCACCCTCGTCGGCGCCATCTCGTCCATCGGGACCGAACGAGCCACCGAGGTCCTCGCCCCGGAGTACCTCGAGTTGCTCCCGGGGTTCGTCTCGACCGACGTCGAGGAGAGCACGGCGACGATGCGCGAGTTCGTCGACCTCTGCGTCCACGGGGACCTCTCGCCGGCGGAGAGGTACTTCATGCTGGGGTACAACGTGGTCGTCCCCCCGTACGTGCGCGACGGCCTCCGGAACCGGACCGTCACCCACCGGGAGGAGTTGGCCGAACTGGACGTCCCCGCGTTGCTCGTCCACGGGGCGGCGGACCGGGTGATACTCCCCGAGGCCTCCCGGCGGCACGCCGACCTCCTCGACGACGCCGAACGCTCGTCCTACCCCGAGACGGGGCACTCGCCGTTCTGGGAGGCGCCCGAACGGTTCAACGACGAGCTCCGGGCGTTCGCGGCCGGCGTGTAGCGCGCACGAGAGGCGTGTCAGCGCCGGAAGCCGAGACGAATCGTGTACCCGGGTCACCATCAGTAGACGGAGAGACCGGTCCCCGTGTCGAGAGCCCTCGCGGCCCCATCTCGAATTCGTTAATTCGTGCCAACAGAGCCTCAGCACGCGGAGAACCGTCGTTCTCGTTCGTTCTGGGATAAGGTTAAGTGGGTGGCTTCGATAACCGTTACCATGGAACTGTTCGACTTCCATATCATGCCCTATCAGTGGGTGACGGACGACGCGTGGCCGTTCCCGAACGACAGGTGGGACCCACAGAAGGGCTCGCAGTTGTACGACGACTACCTCGACGAGTTGGAGTACAGCGCGAACAACGGGTTCGACGGTATCGGGTTCAACGAGCACCACTTCTCTGCGTACGGGCTGATGCCGTCGCCGAACATCATGGCCGCCAACATGGCCGCCCGGACCGAGGACGTGACGCTCGCGTTCTTCGCGAACGTCTCCCCGACGCGGGCCAACCCCGTGCGTCTCGCCGAGGAGATCGCGATGCTCGACAACATGACCGAGGGGCGCATCCTGAGCGGGTTCGCACGTGGCATCCCGTCGGAGTACGCCTCCTGGAGCATCCCGATGGAGGAGTCCCGGCCCCGCTTCGAGGAGGCGTGGGACCTCATCGTCAAGACGTGGACCGCCGACGAACCGTTCGACTGGGACGGCGAGTTCTGGCAGTACGACAACGTCTACACCTGGCCGCGGCCGTACCAGGACCCCCACCCCGACCTCTGGATGCCCGCCGAGAGCGACGAGTCGCTCAAGTGGGCGGCCGAACACGACGTCGGCATCGGGTCGACGTTCAACACCCCCGAGGAGATGCGCGAGGCGTTCGACAAGTACCGCGACTTCGCGGCCGACGCCGGCAACTCGGCGGGCGACGACAAGTTCACCATCATGCGCTCGACGTACGTCGCCGAGACCGACGAGAAGGCCAAGGAGGAGGCCGAGGAGGCGCTGAAGTACCACTACAAGAACATCACCGCCGGGGTCCACAAGGGCGTCACCGCGTGGATGATGGGCGACGACCTCTACGACCCCGAACGGGAAGCGGAGTACCTGGAGAACCTCCACCCGCACGGTCAACTCGCGTGGAACTTCGACTTCGACGAGTACCTCGAACGCGGCGAGATCGTCGTCGGCAGCCCCGAGACCGTCGCGGCCGAGATCGAACGCCAGTACGAGATCGTCGGCGGGTTCGGGCGACTGGCCGGCCAGTTCACCTTCGGCAACCTCAGCCACGAGAAGGCGGTGAAGAACCGCGAGCTGTTCGTCGACGAGGTCATGCCGGAGCTCCAGCGGATGGGGCAGGTCACCGGCGGCACCGCCCAGGCGGCCGGCGCGGACGACTGATTCGTCCCGCGACACGGCCCCCGTCGACCCCGTCACGTGCGCACCCACTCCTCCGTTCGACCCGCTCCCCGAGCCACCGGACTGCCCGTCCGTCGAATTCGTGGGCACCTGACCTGTCGCCGTCCCCTCGCAGGTAGAACTAATGCGAACGCGCTCGGACTCAACGGACGGATGAGCCCAACACTACACCAGTCGTTACTGATGGTGTCGGACCTCGACGCCTCGACCGAGTTCTACGAGTCGGTCGTCGGTCTGCACCCGGACGAGGCGGCCGACAGCAACGTCGAGTACGCCACCGGTGAGGCGACGCTGGTACTGGAGTCGGACTTCGACGAGGACGTGCTCGACGCCTTCGGCCTCGACGCCCCGGGCGAGGACCGCGGCAGTGGCGTCATCGTCGCCATCGCCGTCGAGGACGCAGAGGCGGTCGACGCGGTCCACGAGCGAGCGAGCGAGCGACCACGGCGTGCACGTCCGGATGGAGCCGACCGACGTGGGCTGGGGGCGACGGATGGCGCTGCTCGCCGACCCCGACGGCTACACCGTCGAGGTGTCGGCCCCCCTGTGACCGGGGGCCCTGTATCTATAAGACGTGGGAGGCCGCTTGTCCGGTGTGATGCGGGCACAGGAGCCACACCCAGAGATTCAGGCGTTCATCGACCAGTCGGCCGACGCACCGGCGTTCCACGAGATGCCGATGGAGGACGTTCGGGCGACCACGAACACCGTGTTCGCCGTCGAGAACCCGACCGAGGTCGGGGAGGTCGTCGACCGAACCGTCCCCGGGGAGGCCGACGACGTCCCGATTCGCATCTACCTCCCGACGGGCGACGGCCCGTTCGGGGTGACGGTGTTCTTCCACGGCGGCGGGTTCGTCTCCGGCGGCCTCGACAGCCACGACGAACTCTGTCGGGAACTGGCGAACGCGGCGGGCGTCGCCGTCGTCGCCGTCGACTACCGACTCGCGCCCGAACACCCCTTCCCGGCGGCCGTCGTCGACGCCTACGCCGCGACCGAGTGGGTCGCCGAGAACGCCGACTCGTTCGGCGGTGACGCCTCCCGACTCGCCGTCGCCGGCGACTCCGCCGGGGGCAATCTCGCGGCCGTCGTCGCGCAGATGGCCCGCGACCGGGGCGGCCCGGACATCGCCTACCAGGCGCTGCTCTACCCGACCGTCTCGCACACGCAGGACTGGCCGTCGGTCGAGGAGAACGGCGAGGGGTACTTCATCGGCGCGGCGGACCTCGTCTGGTTCGACGACCAGTACTACGAACACGACGTCGACCGGATGAACGTCTACGCCTCGCCGCTGCTCGCGCCCGACTTCGAGGGACTCCCACCGGCGACGGTCGTCACCGGCGGGTTCGACCCGCTCCGGGACGAGGGGGTTGCGTACGCCGAGCGACTGGAGGCCGCCGGCGTCGACGTGACGCACCACCACTACGACGACGTCATCCACGCGTTCGTCCAGATGGCGGTCGCACCGTTCGGCTTCGAGCGTTCGGGCGAGGCGTTCGACGACGTGGCCGGCGACCTGCGCGACGCGCTGAACTGAGGCCGCGAGCGTCGTCGCGCTGGTCCGCCTCTCGCCGGGGAAACAGCCATGTACGTCGTCGCGAATGACTCGACACCCGGACCCGGGACGGCGTCCGCGACGGGTCGCCCGGCCACCGGCTACCGACGGGGGAACACACGACAGATGGCATTCTCGATCGACGGCGCGGTTTCGAGCGGTATCGGCACTGGCAAGGATTTCGTCGTCCTCGACGGCTACGCCGACCAGTTCGAGGAGCGACTCGGCTACGAACCGTATCCGGGGACGCTGAACCTCGTCCTCGACCGACGGGTCGACGGCGCGTTCGACGCCCTCGACGCCATCCTCGTCGAGGGGTGGGAGGCCGACGGCCGGTCGTTCGGCGGTGTCGACTGCTATCCCGCGAGCGTCGTCGACGACCCCGAATCGGTCCGTCTCCACGCCGTCGTGCCGCGTCGGACCGACCACGACGCCACCACCGTCGAGTTCGTCTCCCCGGTCGACCTCCGCGAGACGTTCGGACTGGACGACGGTGACCGACTCGAGGTCCGTATCGAGTCCGGGTAGTCGCGGGGCGCCACGCGCGGGGACGTGGCCGCCGACACCCACCGTGGACCGTCGCCGCGCCGGTCGGAGAACCAGTGGGGACCGGCGGGTCGAGTACCGGGAACAACGTTTATGTGTCGTGCAATCACGTATCAGACATGGAACCGGACCGAACGACGCGGGGGTGGCGGGCGTAGCATGTGGAGCGAGACGCTACTCCCGGACAGCCACGAGTACACCCGGCTCAATCCACGCGAGGGGGACCTGGAGGAAGCCGTCGAAGCGTTCGGTCACGGTACCCCGGTGCTCGTCCACGACGACGACGAGCGCGAGAACGAGGTCGACCTCGTGGTCCCGGCGTACGCGGTCACGCCGGCCGTCGTCGCCCAGCTGCGCAACGACGCCGGCGGCCTCGTCTGCGTCGCGCTGGCCGACGAGGTCGCGGCGGCGTTCGACCTCCCGTTCATGCACGACGCCGTCGACCACCCGGCGGGGCAGTCGACCGACATCGCCTACGACGAGCGCTCGTCGTTCTCGCTGACGGTGAACCACCGCGAGACGTTCACCGGTATCACCGACAACGACCGCGCGCGGACCATCGTCGAACTGAGCGAGGCCGCGGCCGCGCCCGTCGAGACCGACTTCGCCGGCGAGTTCGATACCCCGGGACACGTCCACCTGCTTCGTGCGGCCCCGAACCTCCTCGACGACCGGCAGGGTCACACCGAACTCGGCATCGCGCTCGCGGAACTGGCGGACGTCCCACCGGCCGTCGTCGTCTGTGAGATGCTCGACGACAGGACCGGCGGTGCGATGTCCCGGTCGAACGCGCTGACGTACGCACGGGCGAACGACTCCGTCTTCCTCACCGGGTCGACCGTGATCGACGAGATGCGGGCGTAAGGCCGGCGCTCGTCCTCCGCACGACCGCGGCTGCTCCGGCCTCGACGGGTCACGCCGTGTCCGCCCGACCCGCGCGTCCCTCGGACCGGACCTAGCTTCAATACGTCCGGCATCGAAGTCACGCCATGTCGATGCCCTCATCGGAGTACCCGACCCGGAGAGCCACGGACGTAGCGTACCTCGACCGCGACGAGTTCGACCCGCCCACCTCGTTGCTCAACCTCCCGTGGGTTGACTGTCACAACCACGCTCACACGCTGTCGTGGGCGGACCGCGAGAACTACTCGCTCGCCGGCTGTGAGGGGATGGTGATGGTCGCGTCGGGCTACCACTGGACGCCGTACAAGCCGGTCGAGGCACGGGACGTCCAGTTCCTGTGGGACGACGTCGTCAACCGCAAGCGGGCCATCGAGCGCGCGCACTTCTTCGACACCTACCTCGCGCTCGGAATCCACACCGGCGTCCGCATCGAGGACCCCGACGACCTGCTCGAACGCATGCGGTCGTACGCCGACCTCGACGGCGTCGTCGCCATCGGGGAGACGGGTATCACGCCGGCACAGCACGCCGAGGCGTGGGACCTCGCCGAACAGCGTGCGGTCGTCGAGGCGCAGATGGGAATCGCCGCCGACTGCGACCTCCCGGTCATCCTCCACACGCCCAACGTGGGCGTCGACCCGGACCGGGACTACCGCCCCGGCGTCGGCCTGCCGGGGTACGAGAGCAACGTCGAACTCGGTCAGGACCCGGTGCTGACCGGCGAGAACCCCGCGCTCGAAGCGGTGAAGATAGACGTCGAGGCGGCCGCCGACGCCGGCCTCCCCGAGGAGCGCATCGTCGCCTCCCACGCCGACACGAACAACGTCGACTACCTGCTCGGCGAGACGGACTGTTACGTCAGTTTCACCGTCGGGTACCCCTGGCTGACGGGTATCGACGCCGCGGACGTGGCGAACGCCATCGAGGCGTACGGTCCCGAGCGCGTCATGGTGGACACCGACTGCGCGAACGTCCTCAAGACGGACGTGTTCTCGGTCAAGCGTGCCATCCTCGAACTGTACCGCCTCGGCGTCGACGAGGAGACCATCCGGCAGGTCGTCTACGAGACCCCACGGGAGGTCTTCGGGCTCGGAACGGAGACCGGCGACTGACCTCCCGCTTATCTACCGGTGACGACAGGTGTTCGTCAGTTCGCCGACCCCGTCGACGCCGACCGTCACCGTATCGCCGTCGTCGAGCAGGACCTGCGGGTCGCGGTACACCCCGACGCCCGGCGGCGTGCCCGTGAACAGCAGGTCACCCGGCGAGAGGGTGAACGCGCGGCTACAGAACGAGACCAGTTCGTCGACGCCGAAGACGAGGTTCGCCGTCGTCGACTCCTGGAGTCGTTCGCCGTTCACCTCGGTCCAGATGTCGAGGGCGTGGGGGTCCTCGACCTCGTCCAGCGTCACGAGGTCCGGCCCGGTCGGCGCGAACGTGTCGAGGCTCTTCCCGCGGACCCACTGGCCGTCGCCGTGCTGGAGGTCCCGGGCGGAGACGTCGTTGCCGACCGTGAGGCCGGCGACGTAGTCGAGCGCCTCCTCCGGTTCGACGTCCCGCGCCTCGCGGCCGACGACGGCGACGAGTTCCCCCTCGTAGTCGACCTGCTCCGTGTACGCCGGGTCCCAGACGATGTCGCTCTCGGGGCCGGTGACGGTGGTCGGGAACTTCGCGAACAGCACCGGTTCGTCGGGGACGGGGTTGTCGCCCTCCTCGGCGTGGTCCACGTAGTTCAGCCCCACGCAGACGACCTTCCCCGGGTCGGAGACGGGTTCGTGGCGCACCAGCGTCCCGGGGTCGTGTATCCCGATTCCGGTCTCCAGCGCGTACTCGACGACGAGTTCGGCCTTTCGCTCCCAGTTCCACCCCGCGAGGAGCGACGAGAGCGCTCGCGGCACGTCGACGCCCGCCGCCGCGCCCGCGGTGGGGAGGTCGACGACGCCCCCCTCGACGCTCACGCCGCACCAGGGCCGCTCGGTCCCGTCCGTCGCGAATTGTCCGATACGCATCCCGCTCACTACCGGGCGCTCGTACTTAGCTGTCGGTGTCGCGGACGGGGCCGCCCGACGCACGGGTCCCCTCGGACCCAACAGTTATCGTCACGTCCGAACCTCTCCCCGTATGGAGCCGACCTTCGAACCGGAGCGGGTGGAGACCGTCACCTTCGACTCCTACGGGACGCTCGTCGACACCGGCGCCGCGAGCGAGGTGCTCGACGGCGTCGTGGACGACCCCGTCGCCGTCGCCCGGCGCTGGCGCGAGAATGCCCTGTTCTTCTCCGTCGTCGCGGGGGCGCTCGAGGAGTACGAGACGTACATGGAGATGCACTGCGACGGGTTACGGGACGCCCTCCGGGCCGAGGGCGTCGCGCTCGACGACGAGCGGGTTGTCGAGTTGAACGACGTCTACCACCGCCTCGACCCGTACGAGGACGTGGCGCGGGGGTTCGACCGCCTCGCCGACGCCGGATACTCGCCGTCCATCCTCTCGAACGGCAACCCCGAGATGCTCGACTCGCTGGTCGAGACGACGGGTATCGAGACGTCGGTCGAGGTCGTCGTGAGCGCCGACGAGGTCCGGACGTTCAAACCCGAGGCGTCGCTGTACGAACACGCCGCCGAACGCGTCGGGACGCCGGTCGACCGGGTGGCGCACGTCACCGCCCACTGGATGGACGTCCAGGGTGCGGACAACGCGGGGATGCAGGGCGTCTGGCTCGACCGCGACGGCGGCGAGTGGACCGCGTTCGGCGAGGACCCGTCGCTGGTCGTCGCGTCGCTCGACGAGTGCTGCGAGCGACTGGGCTGCTGAGTCGGGGGCGTCACGCCCCGTCGGTCGGTCGAACCGGCAGTTCGACGTGCGTGGGGTGGGTCCGCGAGTGGTGGACGGTGTTCCGCGCGACCTCGTAGTCGCGCCCGCCGTAGAGCGGGCCGCCGGTGTTGCGGTTCACGTCGTACCGGGGGAAGTTCGACGAGGAAATGTCGAGGCGAATCGAGTGACCGGGGCCGAACACGTTGGCGGTCGGGTACGGTTCCATGACGAACTCGTAGACGGTGCCGGGGTCGACGAAGTCCGGGTCGGTCCGGTAGCCGCGGTAGCGCGCGCGACAGATGCTGTCCGAGAGGTTCAGCGCGAAGCCGTTCGGGAAGTCCGCGGAGGGTGGGTACTCGTCCAGCAGTTTCGCCGTGAAGTCGGTGTCAGCGGCGTCCGTCTCGGCGGACACCCGGACCGTGATGGGACCCGTTATCTCGACGGCTTCCTCCAGGGGCGGCGTCCGGAAGACGAGGACGTCGTCGCGTTCCGCGAGCGGCCCGTAGGGGGGGTCGGCGCCGAAGGTCTCGGGGCGCGTGCGCTGGTCGTACCCCCCGCTCCCGGTGATGTCGAGGCGCTTCCGCTCGGCTATCGGGTACTCGAGGAGGGTGGCGTCGGTCTGTTCGAACGCGTGGTACGACGAGCAGTTCCCGCCGACCGTCGGCACGGGGTCGGTGGGGTCGAACCGGTAGGTGGTCGCGCTCTCCTCGGCGGTGGGCCGTTCGGGCGAGAGCGTCCCGTCCGGGTGGGCGTAGTAGGGGGTGAACTCGGTTCCAGGGAGGGGCCACTCCTCGGCGTGTCGCCACTCCCCGCCGTGGAACAGTCGCCCGCGGCCGGTCCGGTGGCCGTCGCCCGTCCCCATCCGCCAGTACTGGACCGTCGGCTGGTCGGCCCACGTCCCCTCGCCCTTCAGGTAGTGGTCGAAGAAGCGAAGGCGCATCGCCTGGTAGTCGCGCGTCGCCTCGGGGCCGAACGCCACCTCCCCGGCGTGGGGCGTGCGCCACGACGGGAGCGGATAGGCCTCCCAGCCGTGCGTCCACGGGCCGACGACGAGGTAGTGGTCGCTTTCCTTCCGCGCGGCGAGCGCCTCGAAGTTGTCGCAGGTCGCCTTCGTGTAGGAGTCGTACCAGCCGCCGGCGTAGACGGTGGGGACGTCCGCGCTCTCGTCGTAGTGGGCCTCGAAGTTCAGCCCCGGCGACGCCCAGAGGTCGGCCGACCCGTCGCTCGTCATGGCGTCGAAGAGCCACTCCTCGTACTCGGGGAGGTGTCGGAGCGGCGTGTTCCCCCGCTCGACGGGCCCGTTCGCCAGCAGGTCGCGGGTGTCGGTGTTCGCGAGGTGTGCCTGTATCTCCGGCGCGTCGAACGCCCGTTTGGCGAACCCGCCGCCGAGGACGAACGCCCAGCAGAGCCAGCGCAGTTCGAACGCGCCGTTGTGCCGGAACGTCGCGTCCCAGGCGTTCGCCGCCCCCTGGTTGACGAACATGGCTTCGAGGTGCGGCGGGTCCTGTGTCGCCAGCGCCGACTGGACCCACGCGCCGTACGACGAGCCGATGGTCCCCACCTGCCCGTCGCAGTACGGTCGCTCGGCCACCCACTCCACGGTGTCGTAGCCGTCCTCGGCCTCGTTGGCGAAGATGTAGAACTCGCCGCCGCTCCCGAACCGCCCGCGGACGTCCTGGACGGCGACGACGTAGCCGCGCTCGGCGAACCACTCGCCGTGTCGCTGCAGGTTGCTTCGCTTGTCGTAGGGCGTCCGGTCGAGCAGCGCCGGGACGGGCTCTGAGAGCGGGTCGCCGGTCGCCGGGTCCACCGGTCGGAAGACGTCCGTGGCGAGTTCGGTCCCGTCGCGCATCTCGACCATCACGTCGAGGTCGACGCGGACATCGTACTCGGGGGTCGATACCATACCCATCGTTCTCGCGTGTCACACATAACCGTTCACACGGGACCGCGGCCGCTCGACGGTGCCCGCCGTCGCGACCGGCGCGGCCGTCGCGACCGGATGGGTACCTCTATGTGGGAGCGCTCGCAAGCCGTGGGTAGTGCTACCGGTCGCAGACGGGCCGTACGTCCACGCGAGCGCGTCACGACGGAACGGACGGACCCGACGGCGACCGGGGACACACCCATCATTATGAAACTCGGACAATTCCAGACGGACGTCGTGGCCGCCCCCTGGGCCGGCGTCGTCGTCGACGACGGTGTCGTGTGCCTCGGCGAGGCGGGGGCTGCCGCGGGTATCGACCTCCCCGTCGCGCTTCGTGAGCTACTGGCGGAGTGGAACTGGCGGGAGAAGGCCGAACTCGCCGTCGACTACGCGGCGGAGACGGGGGTCGGACGGTACAACGAGGCCGACGTGACGACGGTCGCACCCATCACGTCGCCGGAGAAGGTCGTCTGCGTCGGGCTGAACTACAGCGACCACGCCGACGAAGGGGCGTTCGAGGTGCCCGACTCGCCCGTACTGTTCGCGAAGTTCCCCCAGTCGCTCGTCGGGCCCGACGAGCCGATCGAGTGGGACCCGGCCCTCACCGAGGCGGTCGACTACGAGGGGGAACTCGTCGCCGTCATCGGGGAGCGCGCCCGGAACGTCGCCGTCGAGGACGCCCTCGACTACGTCGCCGGCTACACCGTCGGTAACGACGTCTCCGCGCGCGACCTGCAGATGGCGGACGAACAGTGGGTGCGGGGCAAGAGCCTCGACACGTTCGGGCCGCTGGGTCCGTACCTGCTCACCCCGGACGAGGTCGAGGACCCCCACGCCCTCGACATCTGGACCGAGGTGAACGGCGAACGACTCCAGGAGTCCAACACGGAACACCTGATATTCGGTATCGACGAGGTCGTGGCCTTCTGTAGCCGCGCGTTCACCCTCTCGCCGGGGGACGTCATCTACACCGGGACGCCGGACGGGGTGGGGTACTTCCGGGACCCGCAGGTCCTGCTCGAGGACGGCGATACGGTGACGGTCGGTATCGAGGGGCTCGGCGAACTGACGAACAGCTGCCGGGAGACGGGCGACTGACGCGGTCGGACGGTCGTCCCGACCGGTTTCTCGATATAGCGATATGAGATATATTACGACCGTGTTGGCACGCACAGCCTGCTGACCCGCCCGCCCGGTACCGAGAGGCGACCCACGGTCGAGTCGGGAATCAGTGAGTCAGTGACTCAGTACCTCAGCGACTCCTCGATTCGCCGTCGTCCGACTGGGCGAGCGCGCGAATCCGCTCTTTCGTCTCCTCGGGGTGGGCCTCGAAGGCGACTTCGAAGACGGCGCGGTAGAAGTGCTTGTTCTTCTCCAGGACGTATCCCTCGCGCTTGAGTTGCTTCTTGAGGCGGGTGAACGTGACGTCGATGTCCTCGCTCTGGGTGGGTTCGACGTAGATGGTCGCGGAGTCCCAGTCCTCGCGGATGTTCAACTGGTCGTCGCGTTCCGTCCCGGACGACTGCGCCTCCGGAGTCGTCTCCCCTTCTCCTTCGGCCTCGTCGTCGGTCGTTCCACTGGATTCGCCCGTTCGCTCGTCGGTGCTCGCGGACGGGTCCTCGAACCGCTCGTCCATTCCGCGGGGCATCTCAGGCCTCCACCTCCGTCCGCTCGAACGCGCGTTCGAGCGTCGCCGCGACCTCGGAGAAGAGTTCGCGTTCGACGGTCTGGTCGTTCGCGTCCTCCCACTGGAAGACGTCCATCCCGTTGTCCCAGGCGCGCTGGATGGCGACGCGCATCGGGAGCCGGAAGACGGGCGCCATCGACGCCCACGAGTCGTCGAACGCCTCGAGGAACTTCCGCGACTGGCCGTCCGACCGGTACATGTTCGCCAGCAGGCCGACGATGGCGATGTCGATGCCCTGGTTCGTCTCGATGGACTCCAGCTGGTCCCAGAGGTCGTCGAGCGCGTCGCGCGAGGTCGCCTGGGTCTGGGCGGCGAGGAAGACGTTCTGTGCGGCGATGAACGCCGCGTCGGTCAGCACCGAGAGGTCGGGCGGACAGTCGACGAGGACGAAGTCGTACTCGTGGCCGTCGTCGATGAGGACTTCGAGTGCCTGTTTCAGCGAGAGGCGGGCGTTCGCGTCGTCCATCCAGTCGCGGGCCAGGCCCATGTCCTTGTGACTCGGGACGAGATCGAAGTTCAGGTGGTCGTACTCGTCGGCCTCGACGAGTATCTCCGAGAGCGCCGTGTCGTGGGTACGGGGGTTGTCGACGAGGACGTCGAGGAGGTTCGAATCGTCGGTGACGAGGAGGTTCGGCAGGTCGTTCTTCGGGTTCGAGGGGTCCGCGTCGTCTCCCGGCCCGAGGCCGAGGCCCTTCGTCATGTCCGCCTGCGGGTCGAGGTCGATGGCGAGGACGTCGTGTCCACGGGTCGCGAGCGCCCCCGCGCTGTTGATCGTCGCGGTAGTCTTCCCGGTCCCACCCTTCTGGTTTCCGAACGCGACCGTGGGAACGCCCGTCGAGGGCGTGACGGCCCAGCCGCGCGGTACGTCACTCATACCTGAGTCATTGAATCAGGGAGTCATAAACGTACGTCAGACAATCGGGGCGACCCGGAGCACTCGCACGACGAGCCACCCGGCCTGCGCCTGCACGCCCAATGGGGTACGTTTCGACCAAAATCGTTGAATCAGTGATTCAAGGAAGCAACGACTCGTGTACTCAGGGCGGACGACAATCCGAGCGCCGTATGTGGAATTCGACCAGTAGTAAGTGAATCAGTGACATCAGGAGTCAACGAATCAAAGATGTAATGAACGGCCAAATCAACGACATAAAGTCAAGGAATCAATGAATCATTGACTCAGTGTATCAGTAAATCAGTACATCAATGAATCACGAAAGCATCGACTGCAGGCTCAGGGAATCATCGACCGATGGAGTCGGTGAATCCCGGAGTCCACCAATCAGTGATTCAATGAAACGTCGAACGCGTCGGGGACGCCCGCTCGACGGGCAACGACGCACCACGCCGTCGAATCAGGGAATCCGTAGGTATCGGATTCGAGGAGTACGTGAGTCACGGATTCCATGAGACGGTAGGCGAACACGCGAAAAGGAACCGTCCCGGTGCCCCAGAGTGGCAGACAGGGCGACAAACGGGCGCTCACTGCACGTCTCAGTCGGCGAACGCGTCCGCCAGTCGGTCGCGCATGAACTCACGCCGGACCCGGCGGGACCGCGAGTCGGAGAGGTAGTTCCGCACGACGACCCGGGGGTCGCTGCTCCCCTGCTCCGCGGCGATGGTCTCGACCCCCTCGAGGACGCCCTCCAGGACGGCGGTGTAGGTGTCGTACCAGAAGCGCCGACACAGCTGTGGACTCGGCCGCTCCCCGCCGATACGGGCGGGGAGGTCGGCCTCGGCAGCGAGCGCCTGGAACCAGTTCCGGACCGTGTTACGGGTCACGTGGGGCGTTTCGCCCCGAGCGGAGGGGAAGAGATAACCCGTCCACGCGTCGTCGACCGCCAGTTCGTCGACGCGCGCATCGAGCGCCGCGAGGCCGAACAGCACCGAAACCTCGCCCGGACCGTTCTTGCGGTCGTCGAACCGGACGTAAGGGACGTCGTCGTCGGGGACGTCACGGGTAATCTGTGAGGCGTGCAGCGCGGCGACCTCGCTCGCCCTGAGTCCCCACCCGGCGAGGGCGGTCACCAGGAGTCGGTCCCGCGGGGTCGAGGCCGCCCGCGTCAGCGCCCGGACGTGTGTCGCCGAGAGCGCCGGCGTCGACGACGCGGCCGTCTCCCACTTGAACTCGTCGTAGAGGCCGCTCGCGGGGTTCAGCGAGGCGACGCGCCGCCCCACCAGGTGCTGGTACCAGGCGTCGACGACGCGGCGCACCCGCTGGAGCGTCTGGGCGCTGTACGCACGGTCGGCCCCCTCGTTCAACCAGTCGAACGCCGCGTAGCAGGCGTCGACGGCCGCGTGGGCGGGCGTCTCGCGCTCACGGAGGACCGGCGTGAGGAGGTCGTCCGTCCCGTTCGCCTCCCGGTACGCTCGCACGTAGAGGTTCAGTCGGGTTCGAAGGGCGTCGACGGACGACGCCGCGAGCCCGTGTCGCGACCGCCGACGGTCGAGGAAGCGTTCGAGGGCGTCGACGGTCCGCCCGTCCGCGGTCGCCCACGCGTAGCCGTCGTCGACCGACCCGAGTCCGAGGTCCTCGGTCCAGAACTCCCCGAAGGAACGGCCGTGATGGCGCCGCAGCGCCGCGAGAAACGACCGGGCCCCGTGGTCGCGGAACCACTGGTGCGTGGGTCGCTCGCACGTCGGGTCGATACCCGTCGCCTCCAGACACGGGGCGACCCGGTCGCGGTACAGGGCGACGAACTCCTCCAGCGAACACGCCGACCACCGAACGTCGTCGAACGAGGGCGTTCGACGGCCGTCGAGTCCGTCCGTTTCGGTCGGCTCCGGCCGGGTCATTCGAGCCCCCGTCGACTCGGTCGGTCCGCGCGTCGAGCGCGACGAGGCTCGGCGGGAAGCCCGCTCGCTGGCCGGTCCGCCGGTGGTGAGAGCGCCATCTACTGGTCGTACGCCGTTTCAGTCGGTTTACTAATCAATCTGTGGGTTAGGCAGACCAGTTCAGTCTGCGTACCCCACGCCCCTCACGCACCGAAATGACCCCAAATCGATGAATTCTATGTTGATATATCGAAATCGCGAGCAGTGGTTCCACAGAGGTTCGGCGTTTGGATTTCTACAAATCACACGCTCGAAGGACTGTACCACCCGTGAATCAGTCAGTAGTAGATATTCACCAGCTGTCACTCTACCATGAGTCACCAGTCAGCACCGCAGCGGGTCGTCGGCCACTCAGCAGTCATCAGTTGCCGCTTTTGATAGACACTGAGCGTGAGTCTGTCATCAGTCTCAGGCGGATTGTTATCGGGTACGTCGGTAGGGGTGTTGGTACTGCTAATAGGATATGTGGGATGGCCACTTGCCCAAAGTGATTTATTAATCTATAAATTATAATTCATATCAATGGTCCTTGGAACACTCCTGAACCTCTTCTTCGACTTCATATTTATCGTGATTGCAGTGTATGTCGGGGCGTACTTAGCACTTGCAAACTTTCATTATACCTCAGAACCAGACAGTACAGCCTCCACCGGTGACACACCACCCGAGACACGGGACGAGTGAGTAGTTCCCCGAGTACAGAGCGCGTCTCTCGCTCCCCGCTCAGTTGGCGATAATCCGGGCGATCCAGACGATCGGGACGACCGGGATGGCCAGTCCCGTGACCAGAAGCACGATCGCGATCAGGACTTTCTCCGCACGACTCGAGTCGTGCCATATCGAGTGCCACATGTCGTCGATCGACTGTGCCGTTCGCTGAATCAGTTGAGCCATGTTCTGAATTCCGGGTAACGAGACCAAAAGCCTGCGGCCTGCACGAGTCGGAGACGCTTCGAGGACGGACCGGCTCACCGTCCGGGGGGTCTGCGTGTCGAGCGAACGTGTTCACGGAGCCCGTAGACGAAGGGGGCGCCGAGGACGACCGCGCCCCCACCCATGAGCGTGTACCCGAGCGTCGAGATGCGGCGGCTGTCCTCCTCCCCGACGACGAGGACCCCACGCATGCCCTCCTCGCCGTACTCGGTACACTCGTACCTGCTCACGCCATCGCCGTCGAACGCGACCGCGAAGCGGTGTCCCGCCCCCGCGACCTGTTCGCTGTGGTACCCGAGGTCGGCGTCCGTCACGTCGTAGAGCTGGTCGCCGACCCACTCCCAGACGACGGTCGTCCCGGGGTCGATACGCATCGCCGGCGGGTCGAACGCGTACGGGCCCCCGTTGCCCTCCGCGCCCACCTCGACGACGACCTCGGACTCACCGCGCCGGTCGACGAGTTCGTGGTAGTTCTCGGTGTCCGCCAGCCAGCCGTCGTAGGTCTCGTCGGGACGGGTCGGCGTGTCGGTCCCACCGCCGCCACCGCCCAGCGAGACCGTCACGTCACCGACCACGACGGCGCCTCTCATCCCCACCGACTCGTGGGGGGTACAGGCGTAGCGCGTGACCCCTGTCGAGTCGAGGGTCGTCTCGAAGGTGTCGCCGCTCGACTGGTAGTACTCCGATTCGAACGCGCCGTCCTTCGCGACGACGTTGTGGGACCCACCGTCGCCGGTCCACGTCCAGACGACGGTCGTCCCGGGGTCGACGCGGACGGCAGCGGGCGCGAACGCGAACGCACCGCCGTTCCCCGCTGCCCCCACGGTGACCTCGACGCGTGACTGTCCGCGGGCGTCGGTCACCTCCGCGACGCCCTCGGTGTTCGCGAACCACGCCGCGAGGTCGACCGCCGCTCCGCCCGCCTGCGCCGTCGCGGAACCCGCGAGCAGTCCCGGTGCGACCATCGCACCGGCCGTCGCCGCGAGGAACCGCCGGCGAGTCGTGTCGGTCATCGCCATCACGCCTCGTACCCCGCGTAGTCCATCACCGTCCGGAACAGTTCGGTGTCCATCGCCTCCCGGTAGACGACCGCGTTGAGCATTCCGCCGGGGTAGGACGACCCGTTGCGGACGTGGTCGACCTTGTGACAGTGCATGAGGTAGATGCCGGGGTCGGCGTCGGCCTCGAACTCCACGGTGTACCGTTCGGCAGGCGCGACGTTCACCACGTCCTGGTCGAACTGGAGCGCCTCGGGCATCGGACTGCCGTCCTTCTCGACGACGCGGAACCGGTGGTTGTGGACGTGCAGCGGGTGGCTCATGAACCCGGCGTTGACCCAGTGGACACGGACCGTGTCACCCGATTCGACGATGACGGGCGAGCCGGTCTCGGGGTGGAACGTCGCGGGCGCGGACTTCCCGTTGAACGTGAAGGCGTCGGCCGTCCGACCGGTGAGGTCGTAGCTGACGTCCTCACCGCCGTGTTGTCGCGACAGGCGGGTGTCCCACTCCTTGGCCGTCATGAAGTACTCCTTGTCCGCTTCCTCGTAGCCCTCCGGGTCGACGCGCAGGATGCCGTACATCCCCATGTCCATGTGCATCGGCGTCTGGTAGTGGCAGTGATACAGGTGGGTCCCGGGGACGTTCGCCGGGATGTCGTAGGTGTGGCTCTCGCCGGGCATCACCGTGATACCGGTCGTCGTCGGCACCCCGTCGTTCTCCCACGTCTTGCGCACGCCGTGGAAGTGCAGCGTGTGAGGGACCTCCATCTCGGAGTTGTCGAGGGTGATCTTCAGGTCGTTCCCCTCGGTCGTCCGGAGGATGGGACCGGGGACGCTCGGCGTGCCGTCGTCGGCCTGGAACGCCCAGACGACGGGGAGGTCGACCGGTCCGCCCATCGTCTCGCCAGGGTGGATGGCGTGGTGCGCCATCACCGACTTGATCGTCACCTCGTGCCCCCGCTCGTCGAGGTTCACGACCTCCGGACGGCCGGTCGAGGGGAGGTCGGAGGGGGCCCGGGTGCTGTTGGGAGCGGTGTCGACGACGGATGCGGACGGCGACGACACCGTGGTACAACCCGCCGTCGCGAGGAGACCGGCCGACCCGGTCGCGGCGAGGAACTGTCGTCGGGAGATACCTCGTCCAGGAGCGCCAATCTCGGACATACATATAACCGTTGAACAGTGCGGGAGATAAGCAGGTCATCCGATTCTCGGGGCGTAGGAACGAGCCGCTAGTGGGAGGAGCCCCCGAGTGCTAGGTTCGAGGGAACGTGTCCAGCAGGTGAGACCACGCCCTTCGACGGGTCACGTGGCAGGTTCCGGCGCGAGCCACCCGAGGGCGACGCCGGAGACGGCGACGACGCCGGCGAGGAGGAAGGCCGCGTCGAAGCCGGCGGTGTCGACGACAGCGCCACCGACGATCGGCGCGACGAACGCCCCGGCGAGGCCGACGCTCGTCTGGAACGCTACCGCCGTCGCGGCGACGCGGGCGTCGACGAGTTCCCGGACGTAGCTGAACGAGAGCCCGATCGTCAACTGAATCGCGAACCCACTGGCGAGCAGCACGGCCACCAGGACCGGTATCGCCTGTAGTCGCGTGAAGCCGAAGACGAGCGGCGCCGCGACCACGAACGAACCCACCACGACGGGCTGTCGTCGACCGCTGAACACCCGGTCCGAGAGGATACCGCTGCTGGTCCGCGACAGGACGCCCACTGCAGGAAACACGGAGACGAGGAGGCCACTCACCGCCACCGAGAGGCCCATCTCGCGGGTGAGATACGGCCCACCCCAGCTGTTGACGAACAGGTACAGGGCGTACCCGAGGAACCCGAGCCCGCCGACCAGCCAGACGTGGCGGTCGCGGAGGACGGCCCCGAACTCGGAGAGCGACGGTGCGTCCCCGGCGCTGTGACCGAGCCCCCGACTCGTCGGCCAGAAGAGCACGAGACCGAGGAGGGCGAGCCCGTTGAACGCGAGGAAGATGGCCGGCCAGCCGAACCGTGCCGCGATCAGTGGTCCGACCGCCTGGCCGAGGGCGAACCCGACCGGTCCGCTGGCGGTGAAGATTCCGACGGCCGTCGCGCGGCGGTCGCGCTCGACCGCTCTGCTGACGATGTCGATGCCGGCGTTCCAGACGGCGACGTACGCGACTCCACCCAGTACGCGGGACGCCACGACGGACCGGAAGTCACCGCTGCGGCCAGCCACCCACCCCCACACCCCGGCGACGAACAGCGTGAGAACGGCGACGGCCATCGCCGTTCGCGTGTTCGTCCGGTCGAGCCCGATACCGATGGGGACGCTCGCCACGACGGCCGTCCCGAACATCGTGCCCACGAGGAGTCCCGCCGCCGTCGCATCCACACCGAGCGACTCCTGAACCAGTGGCGTCACGCTCGCAGGGGCGATCTCGTAGGCAGCGAGCCCCGTCGAGATGAGACTGGCTCCGGCGACGAGTCCCCAGAGTCGTCGCGGCTGTCGGTCGGGGGGCGGACCACCTGCTCGGGCGGTGTTCACCACCGTCGATCGTTCGGTCATCTCCGGTCGCTCCGTGGTCTTCGACCGAGGGTGCGATAACTCTGCCTGGTATGCGATAGATGGTTCCCCTCGACGGGGAACGAGGACTGCCACGTCCGGACGGGCGACCCGCCCGGTGGAGGGAGTGTGCGACCGGGGCGCGAACGTCCCCGTACGTCGACACGGCCGTCGGCGTCCGGGCGGTGTGCGTGGAGTGGACACCCGGTGTCGGGTGCGGTGCAGCTCGGACTCGGCGTGTCCGGACAGTCGTCTTCGACGAGGTATCCCGTACTCACTGTCCAGGGCTCGGGTCGTCTCGGACTTATCGATGGGTGTTGAACACCGAATGAAGTAACGGCAGACGCGTTCGTGTTTCAACAGTGCGAACAGCTATCGCTCCACAAACGGTTCCTCGCCGGACCCCCCGACGGACCGTCGATTCGGTCCGCCGTTCGAACGACGCTGCCAGCGCGCGCTGCTCCCCGAGTGACTGCGACCTCCGCTCCCGAACGCCGGTACGTTCAACCAGCTCGACGTTCAGTATTCAACAATGGTTCCCCCCGCTGGACCCCTCGATGCGACACACATCGCGCTCGTCGGAGCGGCACGGTGGATGGACGCGTTCGGAGAGCGGTTGGAGACCGAGACGGCGGCCGCCGTGCGGCGGGTTCCGACGGCAGCGACGGCGCTCGACGTCGTCCGGGAGGACGCCGTCGACTGTGTCGTCTGTGAACACACGCCCGAGGCCGCCTCCGGTGTCGACCTCGTGGCGTCGATCCGAGAGGAGACGGCGACGCTTCCAGTCGTCATGTGTACGGCCGACGGCGACGAGGCGACGGCGAGTGCCGCCATCGGCGCGGGCGTCTCGGATTACGTCGCACTGGACGAACCGCCCGACGACCAGTTCGACGACCTCCTCGCTCGTGTGGACCGGGCCGTCCGGAACGCGAAGCGAGCGACGACGCGGCGAGACAGAGCCCGACAGTTCGACGCCATCTTCCACGACGCCCGGGCCGCGACCTGGGTGCTCGACGCCGACGGGACGGTCGTTCGGGTCAACGAGACGGCTCGTGACCAGGTATCCGGCACCGTCGAGGACGTCGTCGGGGAGCCGTTCTGGGCGCTCCCCTGGTGGGCACACGACGACGCGGTCCGGGCGGACGTCCAGCGAGTCGTCGAGACCGCACGTCGGGGGCGGTTCGGCCACGCGGTCGTCCCTCGCTCGTCGTTCGAGGAGCCGGCCGACGTCGTCGAACTCTCCGCCCGTCCCGTCCACGACGGGTTCGGTGACCTCGTCTCGGTCGTCGTCGAAGGGGTCGACATCACCGAGCGCGTGACGCTCGAACGCGACCTCCGCCGGTCCGAGGAGCTCCACCGGGTGACGCTCAACAACATGACCGATACGATCCTCATGACCGACGAGTCCGGTGAGTACACCTACGTCTGTCCGAACGTCCACTTCATCTTCGGGTACACCGCCGAGGAGATCCGCCGACGGCGACCGGTCGACGACCTCCTCGGCGAGGACCTGTTCGACCGCGACGAACTCGCCGCGAAGGGCGTCCTCAAGAACATCGAGTGTACCGCGACGGACAAGGCTGGACGCGAACACACGCTGCTGGTCAACGTCCGCGAGGTGTCGATTCAGGACGGCACGCTGCTGTACAGCTGTCGCGACATCACGAAGCGAAAGCAGCGCGAAGAGGCGTTGGCGACGCTCCACAGGACGGCCCGGGACGTCCTGTACGCCGAGACGCCGTACGGGATCGCACAGCACATCGTCGACGATGCCGCCGGCGTCGTCCATCTCGACGCGAGTGCGGTGTACCTGTTCGACGCCGACGAGAACGAGCTACGGCCGGTCGCGCAGTCCGCCGCGATGCGTGCGTTGCACGGCCCGCTGCCGACGGTACGAGCGGACGACCCGGGACTCGTCAGCGACAGTTTCCTGAACGACGAGCCGCTGTTCTTCGACGACGTCCACGACTCGGAGCGACTCGACAACCGCGCGACCGACCTCCGAAGTGTCGCCTACATCCCGCTGGGCGACCACGGCGTGTTCGTCGTCGGCTCGGCGGCGGTCGGTCGGTTCGACCCGGTGAGCCGGGAGCTGGCGGACCTGTTGGCGGCGACCGGCGAGGCCGCGCTCGACCGCGTCCGACGCGAGGGTCGATTGCGACGACAGGAACGACAGCTCCAGCGACGAAACGCCGAGCTCACCGCCCTCAACCGTATCAACGAGATCATCCGGGAGATCGACCAGGCGCTCGTCGCGGCCGAAACCCGCGCGGAGATCGACCACGCGGTCTGCGAGCGCCTGACCGACGACGACCGGTTCTCGTTCGCGTGGATCGGTGTGCTCGACACCGCGAACGACGTCGTCGAGCCACGCTCGTGGGCCGGGGAGGAACGTGGCTATCTGGACGCTCGCTCGTTCACCGTCGCGGCGTCGGCGGTCGAACCGGCTGGCCGGACCGCAGCGACCCACGCCGTGACGACCGTCGACAACGTCGCCGAGCGCCTCCGACAGGAACCGTGGCGAACGGACGCCCTCTCGCGCGACTTCCTCTCGATCGTGAGCGTGCCGCTCGCCTACGACGAGTTCACCTACGGCGTCCTGACGGTGTACGCGGACACCCAGGGGGCGTTCGACGACACGACGCGGGACGTCGTCGTCGAACTCGGCGAGACCATCGCGTCCGCGACCAGTGCGATCGAACGGAAGAACGCGTTACTGACGACGTCCGTGACACGCGTCGAGTTCGGCGTCGACGACCCGTCGTTCGTTCTCACGCGCCTCGCCCGGGACGCGGAGTGTCGACTCACCTATCGAGGCGGCGTCCAGCAGACCGAACGCGGGAGCGACGTCTTCGTGACGGTCGACGGCGCGCCCGTCGAGGCGGTTCGGGAGGCGGCGAGTGCCCTCGTGGCCATCGAGCGGGTCCAACCCATCAGTTCCGACGCGTCCGGTGGCGTCGTCCGACTGCGAATCGCACAGCCGTTTCTGGCCCTCGAACTGGCCGACCACGGTGCGGTCCTCCAGCGGGTCGTCGCCGAGGACACCGGGACCACGCTCCGCATCGACGTCCCGGAGTCGGTCGACGTTCGCCACATCACTCAACTGGTCTCGAACTCGGTCGACGGCGTCGAGTTGCGGTCGAAGCGGACGCTCGATCGCTCGTCGACGCGAGACCTCTACTCGCGGTTCCTGGAGCAGGTCACCGACCGCCAACTCGAGGTGCTCCAGACCGCGTACTACAGCGGGTTCTTCGAGTCGCCACGGGACAGTACCGGCGAGGACGTCGCGGCGGCGCTCGACATCTCGCCGGCCGCGTTCTATCGGCACGCGCGCACCGTGCAACGCAAACTCTTCTCGACCCTGTTCGACGAGGTCGGCGTCGCCGCGTTCCCGGCGACGGGGAACTGACGTCGGGACCACAGTGGCTCGCCGGTTGCTCGTCGTCACGCGACTGCTGTGGGAGGCACGGTGCGGGGAGGGGGGAGGTTCGAGTACGTTGAACAACGAACTGGCGTGTTCTACGCCGGTTGGATGTTGAACTAGTACGCGGATAAGCCGACACGGCGTACGTCCTCGTGACGATGAGAGATGTCGAATACGACCCCCGGGAGGAATCGGCGTACGAGTGCTTCGACTGCGGCACCATCGTGGTCGCCGAGTCCTGTCCGAGTGCGTGCCCCGACTGTGGCGGCGCGATGCGCAACCGCTTGACGACGTTCGAATAGGCCGCGGTGAGCGACGCACGGCAGTCGGCACGGCCGGATGCAGCCGAAACCTCCGCGTCCGGTCGGAGATGACTCTGCCCCCCTCGGCGACGCGGTCGCCGTACGTACCGTCGAGTCGTCAGTTCGTGTACCCCTCACCGTCGACCGGTCCGGCAAACGTCCCGTAGAGGAACTTGAAGTACCACAGCACCAGCACCAGGACCGGCAGCCCGAACACCGTGGTGAGATTCAGCGCGAGCGGCGAGACGACGGCGGCGTCGATGGTCAGCCCGCTCGCGGGGTAGATCGTCGGGTACAGCAGGACGGCGACGAGGCCGACGAGGAGGAACGACAGCACGAACGTGGTACCGAACCACAGTCGGTGGCGACCCCGCCGTGCAGCGACGAGCCCGCCGACGCCGACGCCGACGCTGGCGAGGACGACCGCGGCCGCAGGCGCCGTGAGGAGTAGCGTCCGCACGTCGGAGGGACCGAGCCAGTAGACGACGCCCAGCAGGACGACGACCCCGCCGAGGTAGGCAACGGTCGAGGCGGTCCCGTATCGAACCATATCGTCGGCGAGCGAGCCGCTGGTTTTCGCCGCGACGAACGCTGCGCCGCTGGTCAGACAGAGCGCCACCACACCGACGCCGGTCAGCAGGCTCGGCAGGCTGATCGCGGCCGTTCCGAAGATCCAACTGCCAACGAGCGTCCCGAGGAGCAGCGGCGTGACCGTACTTCCGACGACGAACAGCCGGTCGCAGAGCTCGTGCCACTCGGCGTTCTCGCGCTGTTCGCGAAGTTCGGGCGCGACGCCGCGAACCAGCAGGCTCATGACGACGAGAATCGCCAGCAGGTACTGTTCACTCAACAGGCGTGAGTAGACAGCCGGAAACGCCGCCAGCAGCGTCGTCCCGAAGGCGACCAGCCAGACCTCGTTCGCGTCCCAGATCGGGCCGAACGCCGCCAGAAGGGTCTCGCGGTCACGTTCGTCACGTGTCGCGTACAGCATCCCGATTCCGAAGTCCATGCCGTCGAGGGCGACGTACATCGCCAGCGCGAACAGGATGACCCCGAACCAGACGGTCGGCAGCGACGGGACGAGGTAGGCGTCGACCGGAACGAACAGGGGACTAGTCATCGCCGTTCACCCACGGAAGTTGCGGTCGGCTGCGGTCGCCCTCGTCACGGACCCCCATCCGTTCGAGTTCGTCCTCCATCAGCCACTTGAGGGTGAAGCCGAAGGCGGTCACCAGAGCGAGATACAGCAGGACGAACGCCACGAGCGTTCCCGTGACCTCGCTCGCAGTGAGCGTTGTCGACACCGCGTCGTTCGTCCGGAGGACGTCCTGGATCACCCACGGCTGTCGGCCGATCTCGGTGACGTACCAGCCGGTGAGCAGGGCGACGAAGCCGAGCGGCGAAGCGAGCATCATCGCCTGCAGGTACCGGGTTCGTTCGCGGAGTTGACCCTTGCGCATGAGGTTCCCGCCCCACAGCGCGAGGCCGATGAAGAGGAAACCGAGACCGACCATCGCGCGGAACGACCAGAAGACTACCGCGACCGGTGGGTTCTCGTCGTACTCGTGGAGGCCGGTGATTTCCGCGTCGAAATCACCGCCGCTGGCGAGGAACGAGCCCAGGGCGGGCAGACTGATCGTAAAGAGGTTGTCCGTTCGCGGGTCGGTCATCGCATCGAGGCTCCGGGGAACCGCGATCAGGTGGAGGTCGGCCTGCCCGGTCTCGTAGTGGGCCTCCATCGCCGCGAACTTCTGTTCCTGGGTGTCGGCGATGTGTCGACCGTACGCGTCGCCGTGGATCGCCTGAAACGGGGCCGTGACGAGCAGGAGTACGACCGCCGCCCGGAGCGCGGTGTTCCACGCCTCCGAATCGCGCTTTCGCCAGACGAAGTAGGCCGAGATCCCGGCGACCAGCAACGTGACGGAGATCACCGAGGCGTTGATCATGTGGACGTACATCCACGGCATCCGTGGAGTGAAGAACGCCGCCACCGGATCGGTGAGCTGGGCGACCTCCATTCCGTTGCGCTCGACGAGTTCGAACCCCTGCGGGGTCTGCATCCACGCGTTGACGACCAGAATCCAGAAACCCGAGAGCCACGCCCCCGCGCCGGTCAGCACCGACGAGAGGACGTAGGTCCGGTCCGAAACGCGCTCGCGGCCGAATAGGAGGACGCCCAGGAAGACGGCTTCGAGGAAGAAGGCCATCTTCGCCTCGAAGGCCAGCGGGCCGCCGATCATCTCCCCGGCAGCCTCCGCAAACACCGGGAAGTTCGTCCCGAACTGGAAGCTCATCGGAATCCCGGTGACCGTGCCCATGACGAAGCCAACGGCGAAGACCTTGGTCCAGAACTCCCTGAGATGGGTGTACCGTCGGTCGTCGGTTCGAACGTCCTTCCACGTGAAATAGATGATAAACGGCGCGAGCCCGATCGAGAGCGCCGCGAAGACGATGTGGACGGTGATCGTCCAGCCGAACTGGAGTCGGCTGCCGAACTCGGGTGACAACAGCGCGCTTTGTTGTACGATTTGAACAATGGTGACGAGTGAATAATCGAGTATCATGACGTTCGAACCACTGTCCGAACGTAAGACGACGATTCGATTATAGACGCTGCCGATTCTCACTCGGGAAGAATGGCCGTGCAGTAATTGTGAACTACTGATTCGAGCGACTCGCTGGCACGGTCGTACGGGTCGCTAGCGTGTCGGTCCTGGGCCGTCGGCTGGGACCGCTCGTTTGCACGGACGGCGACCGTGACCGCTTCGGTGCTACTCGCCGACCTCGGTTTTCACGACGGTCGCCGGCCGGGTCGTCAACCGGAGAACGCGGTCGGTGACGCTCCCGAGCAGGGCGCGATACTCGTTCGGTCGCCGTTTGGTCCCGAGCACGAGCAGGTCCACGTCGCACTCGTCGGCGTACCGCACGATGGTCTCGGCCGGGCGACCGTGGCGCATCGCTATCTCGACGTCGACATCGACCGCCGATGCCCGGCCCCGGAGCTCCGAGAGCGTCTCCTCGCCGTGTCCCTCGAGGCCGTGTTCGGGGCCTTCGGCTTCGTCGACGTACTCGTCGCCGCTGTACGCAGTCACGACGTCCTCGTCGACGACGTAGAGGACGTGGAGGACAGCATCGTGAGCGGCTGCGAGGTCGAGCGCGTGAGCCTCAGCCTCTTCGGACGCGACGGTGCCGTCCGTCGAAAGCAGGATTCGATCGTACATTGGATCGGAGTTCATAGCTGACCGTGATAAAACCGATCTCCGATTCCCATCGCTCGGAAGTCGGGCACACGCGTCCGATGTACTCATCGGTGAAGCGACGGTGGCGAGCCGAGAAACCGAGGAAGAGGAGAGCCGATTTCGGCTAGTACTGGTACGTGGCTAGGTCTTCCACACTGAGGTCACCGCCTCCATCGGAGAACATCGACTTGGGAATCGTCGCGTCGATGATCTCCATATCGTCGACGACCTGCGCGATGTTGAAGTCGACGTTGATGCTACACAGCCGGTACGCATCCAGCGGGTCCAGACCCTCTTGGTGCACGAGGATCGAGATGGCCTCTCTGATCGCGTTGACCATGGCGTCGTCGAGATCCTCACTGAAACCCATCGGGATGTAGTGGTCGTCGGTCTCCGCAACCGGCCAGTCCAGCGGAACGTCTTTGTGGAGGGTGAACTCCAACGTGGGCGAGAGCGAGGTTTCGATCGCGGTGAGTGACACCTCCCCGTCGCCCTGGGATGCGTGTCCATCGCCCGTCCAGAAGAGCGCACCTTCCGCGCTGACGGGGAAGTAGACCGTCGTTCCCACCCCCAGTCGGCGGTTGTCCATATTCCCACCGAAGTACGAGGGTGCGATGGTATCCAACGGGCCCGTAGATGGTCTCTGACTGACAGCCATGATCCCCATGAACGGGTCTAACGGGAACGCGACGTCCTGCTCCAGTGAGACACCAACCGAGTCGGTGAACAGAGCGGTCTCCCTCTCTTCGTCGAAGGGAATGACCTGACTGTCACCCTCCGGGAAATCCGTTTCCGGGAGTGCTCCGGACGGGGAAGCCGAACTGACGCCATACGGCGCACTCACTTCGATGTCCTTGACGTAGACTTCCAGGATATCGCCCGGTTCGGCGTCCTCGACGTACACCGGACCAGTCACTGGATGTGGTCCCTCTCGCTCTACCTCGTTCCCGACCGTCACTTCCGGTTCGAAGATATCCGAGTGAGCGATACCGTTGTCGAGTAAGTACTGTTCGTGGTCCTCTTCGTCCGGAGCGGTCAGAACACAACCGAACGTGACAGTGTCTCCCGATTCGATTTCCAGTACCGGCTCGCGGTCGGGGTCGAAGATCCCCCACTGGATATTCTCCGGCGTCGGTTCGACTTCGTAGTGCTCGTTGCTGTTGTCGGTGCCTGATTCTTGGGCTTGTGTAATGCTGGACCCCGCAACGATTGCAGCACCCGCAGTTCCCGCTGCTGTCTTTAGAAACCTTCTCCTCCGGAGCGTCTCTTGCGAAGGGAACGTCACCCTGTCGTCTGCCGGTTCACTACCCAATTCACCACCGCTTCGACTAGTTTTTTCGTCGTTCACAGACTGTATGTCTACTATCTCCGCAATAAGCGTTGGTTTATACAAAAATAAACAGTGCACAGTGGGGAGTCAGATGGGTAGATTGTATTAGGACCTTACCAATACTTGGTTAGTATCGGACCCCAGTATCACAGTCGTCGTGACTGCTATCGGCCCTGCTCTCGGTAGGAAAGACGCCCCTTCTACTCAGCATGTTACGTTGCATGCATTCTAACCAGATAGACAGTGAGGTAGACTGACGCTCTGCGATCACCGAGTGTCGCTCTGGTGGAGGTATAGCACCTCGCAGTGCGAAAAATATCCGCCGACGAGCGATTGCCCGCGGTTCAGTCGTCGAGGTCGACGGTGACGGGGCCGGAGTCACCCGCGTCGACCGTCACCGTCGTCGAGTCGACGAGTTCCTGCCCGTCTGCGAGTGCGCGGACGAACGTCGTGTCGTCGCCGGACGGGTCGTAACCGGTCAACGCCAGCATGACGTCTTCCCAGTCGGCATCGAGCGATAACTTTCGGACAGTCCTCTGCCGTATCGCCCGTATTGACCGGTGACGGGTCGACGGTCTCGGGGGCGGAGAGTCGACCGGGGGCGACATCGCCCGCGGGGTAAATAATCACTACGCTCGTAGTATATTTATCGTCACAGCGCCGACGTGGCCGGCTCCCGTGCGTCGAGCGACAGGCTGGTCACGACGAGCGACACCGGTTCGCGACGTCCCGGACGAGTCGGTAGTCCGACTCCGAGTACGCGATGACGCGGACGTCGGTCAGCGACTCAGCGTCGTAGTTCGATATCTCCTCACAGACGAGGCGCGCGCCGGTCTCGAGGTCGAACCCCGCCGCGCCTGTCCCGAGAATCGGGACGACGACCGACTCGCAGCCGAGTTCGTCGGCTTTCTCGAGCGTCGTCCGCGTCGCCGTCCTGATGCTCTCCTCGGTCGCCCGGCCGTCGCCGTAGTGGGGCATGGCCGCCGCGTGGATCACGTGGTCAGCGTCGAGGTCGTACGCGTCGGTGACCGCGACGTCGCCGAGGTCGACGGGACCGTTCGAGACCGCCTCCTCGTCGATGGGTCCGTTCGCGGCTCGACGAAGCGCGTCGGCGACGCCACTCCCCATCCGAAGGCTGGTACCTGCGGCGTTCACGAGGGCGTCCGCCCGTTCCGTCGCGATGTCACCCTGGATGACACGGAACTCCATGCCCGACCGTTCGTGACACCGGTAGTAAAGCCCGGGTGCCCGGTGCTGCGAGGGGTCGAGTTTGGCACGCGAACCGTGCGCCACCACCGTCGACTGTCGTTCCCGGTCGATTCGTGGGCTGAACCCCTTCGTTCGCCCCACGGTCGCTCCGGCGATACGGGAGCGGTACGCGTCTCCTCCCGGTCGTGGCGGGGGTGGACCGTTCGATTTCCGTCGCCGAGGGGGTTCGGCGACGGGGCTAGAACGTGACCCGTTCGAGCAGTCGGCGGACGAACCGGGGGCGGCGCGACTCGTGTGGGTAGACCGTGACGACCGTACACCCGGGGCTGGGGAAGACCGGCCGGTCGTCGAACACGGCGTCTCGCAACCGGTCGTCGGCACCACGACGCACCAGCAGGTCGGGTCGGGAGGGTTGCCCGCCGTCGGTCCGGACCGCCTCCGTTCTGACCGGCACCGAGAGCAACGCCGAGAGTTCGGCCTGGTACTCGTCGATCGTCCGCCGCCGCTGGTCGGTGCTCTCGCGGTCGGCGGGGTACCACAGCGAGACGGTCCCGTCGTTCGCCGCGGCGACGGCGTCGGCGACGTCCACCGCCAGGGGTGGGTACGGCCCGCGACCCTCGGAGAGGACGACGTCCTCCGGACGGTCGTAGCCGAGGTTGTCCACCAGGAGGACGTCACAGGGGGCGTGCCGGACGACCCAGTCGATGGGGTCACCGAGCACGCGCGACCGGAGTCGGAGCGGTTCGTGTTCGGTGACGATGGTGTCCACACCTCGGTCCGCAGCGAAGTTGACGACGGCGTGTTTCGTGTCGTGGCTGACGACCTCGTCCGCCTCGATGCGGACGTCGAGGTCCGCCGCGAGCGCCTCCGTCCGCGTCTCGAACGACACGTCCGACGCGGACTGGACCGTCACCTCCTCCGTGAGTGGTGCCTGGTCGGGGATCTCCTCGAAGCGGACGGCGACGACGCGCCCGTCGTCGGGGCGAACGAGGTCGGCGGCCAGGGCGACGAGCGCGCGCTCGCGCTCCGCGTCCGCGTTCTTCGTCAGCGCCACGAGCACTTCGTGGGTGTCCGCTTCGAGGCTCGATTCGACCTCCGTGAGGGCATCCCTGCCGACCTGCCGGCGAATCGCGTCCGTCGCCGCCCCTTCCCGGCGAACGCGCGGCCGGACGTAGCCGACGTACCAGACGACGCTCCCGACGATGATGAGTGCGGCACCGCCGAGCGCGATGGGCCCCATCTGCGTGAGGAGCGCGACGCCGGTGACCGCCCCGAAGACTTGCATCCACGGGTACAGCGGCGACGTGAACTCGGGGTCGTACTCGGCGCTCCCCTCGCGGAAGGCGACCACGGCCAGGTTGATCAGCGCGAACACCATGATCTGGAACGCGCTCGCGAGTTTCGCGATCTCGAGAATCGGGACGAAGGCGATGAGTAGCAGGAGGACGACGCCGGTGAGGGTGATCGAGTTCACCGGGGTGCCGAACCGGTCGCTGACGGCCGAGAGCGAGGGTGGGACCAGGCGGTCGCGACTCATCGCGAACGGGTAGCGCGACGAGGAGAGGATGCCCGCGTTCGCCGTCGAGACGAGGGCGAGCATCGCGGCGAGGATGACCGCGAGCCAGCCGGCGTAGCCGAGCGTCGCCTCGGCGGCGACGGCGACGGGCGTCAGCGACCCGGCGACGCTCCCGGGGTCGGTGACGCCGACCAGCACCGCCACGATGGCCACGTACAGGACGGTCGTGAACGCGAGCGAACCGAGGATGCCGAGCGGGATGTTCCGCCCGGGGTCTTCGACCTCCTCGGCGACGCTCGCGACCTTGGTGACGCCGGCGTACGAGACGAACACCAGTCCGGTCGCGGCGAGGAGCCCGCCGACCCCGGCGTCGAAGAAGCCGGCGTAGTTGGCGGACTGGACACTGGGTGCGCTCCCGGCGGTGAACCAGCCGAGCGCCGCCAGCATGACGACGACGATGGCGACCTGGAGTCGTCCGGTCTGTTTCGCACCGACGACGTTCACGAGGATGAGAAGCGAAGCGAGTCCCAGCGCGACCGGTGTCACCGGGAGGTCGAACAGCAACAGCAGGTACGGCACGCCCCCGACGAGCGCGAGCGCCCCCTTGAACGAGAGGGAGAACCACGTCCCGACGCCGGCGACCGTCCCCAGCAGGGGACCCATGCCGCGCTCGATGTAGATGTACGTCCCGCCGGCTTCGGGCATCGCGGTCGCCATCTCCGACTTCGAGAGCGCCGCGGGAACGACGAGCACGCCCGCGAGCGCGTACGCGACGATGACGGCGGGGCCGGCGATCTCGAGCGCGAGCGCCGGGAGGATGAAGATACCACTCCCGATCATCGCACCGATACTGATGGCGAGGACGGACAGCAGTCCGAGGTCGCGTTTCAGCTCTTTCATACGGTCTCGGTCGTGCAGACGGGGCGTGCGGAGTGCGGTTCGTCTCGGACGATGGGTGCGGGGGAGGGGGGTCTCATGACTGAAAATCGTCGATGGGGTGGCCAGTTCGGAACGAACGGGCGAGGTCCGTACCGACTCCGGCGGCGTTCCTACCCGAAGGTGCTGGCGAATACGCATAAACTAACGGGTACAGGTGTCGGTACGAGAAAGCAAACGATTGTTATTCACGAACTGATAGTCGAGGCCGGTCTCGACCGACATCGCACCGCTCGTCCCGGAAGCGGTCGAGCGAGGGGGACACGTTCGCGTCGGCCTCGAGGACGCACCGCTCGGCTCGGGACGGACCAACGTCGAGCTGGTCGAGGACGCCCGAGGACGGATAGCGGACGCGGGCGCGACGCTGGCGACGGCCGACGAGGTTCGGCGCGAGGTATCAGCGGCGAACACCGGTGTGTGAACGGCGGGCGTCGGGCCGGTGGGGCCGCGCCAGCGTCCGAGGGAAAAGCCCACGTCCGCCCGGTTCGAGGGTCGTTCACATGGGCTACGACGACCGGTCGATCGGCGGCTTTCTCGACCTCGTGGCGTCTCACCGGGTGACCCCCGCGGGGGGGACGGGGGCGGCCGTCGGTGGCGCCATCGGGACGGCACTGTGCGAGATGGTGTGTCTGCACACCATCGGGCGGGACGAGTACGCGGACGTCCGTGACGAGATGACGGCGCTCCGAACGGAGCTGGAGACGCAGCGAGAGGCCCTGCTGACGCTCGCCGACAGGGACGCGGCGGTCGTCGACGCGCTGCTCGACGCCGACGGCGACGCGGACCGGACCGCGGCGGCGAAGCGGGCCACCGGGGTGCCGCTCGCTATCGGCGAAGCGTGTCTGACCGTCCTCGAACGGGCGACGGTGCTGACCAAGAAGGGGAACCGGAACGCCGTCCCCGACGCCGTGACCGGGGCGTACCTCGTGCACGGCGCGCTCCGCGCGTCGGTGTTCACCGTGCGGACCAACACGGCCCGGCTCTCGGACTCGGCGTTCGCCGAGGAGATGGAGACGCGGGCCGCCGACATCGAACGGTCGGCCGAGCGCGAACTCGACCGACTGCTCGCGAACGCCGAGGCCGACCGGGAGTGAAACGACGTGGCCGTTCAGGGGACCCTGAACACCCGGACGGTGTCGCGTGCGGTCGGTTCGCGGACGAGCTGTGCGAGGCCGAGTCCGGTGAACACCCCCTTCCAGTCGCGGTGGTACAGCGGGAAGTCGTCGTCGACGCAGCTCACCTCGGCACCCGTTCGACCGCGCCGCGGGCTGTTCCCCTCGTTCTCGGCGGTTATCAGCAGGTCGCCCGTCACGCGGGCCAGTTCCTCGAAGACCCGGGCGTTCTCGGGGTGGATGTGCTGGAGCGTCTCGACCGAGTAGACGACGTCGAAGGCGTCGTCGGGAAACTCCGGCACGACGTCCTCGATGGCGCCGGTGTGGAACGTCCCGGTGGCGGCGAGTCGGGGGTACCGGTCGGCCATCACCTCGAAGGAGTCGGCGTTGATGTCGATACCCGTGAGGTCCTCGAACCCCTCGTCGCGGAGGTGCGCGAGGTGCCGTCCCGAGCTACAGCCGACTTCGAGGACGGCGGCGTCGGCGGGCGCGTAGTACTGACAGACCGTCGCGAGCGTCTCGCTCACCTCGTTCGGGCCGATGTCGGCGTAGTACGCGGGCGAGAACGCCCCCGACCGTTCGGCCCAGCCGCGGCGGTTCTCCTCGGGGTCCATACCCCACCGAGGTGGCGGGGGGGTAAGACACCCTCGTCACGGCCCGCAGGCCCCGGCCGTGGACGGGGTCGACGCGAATCGTTGACGATGCACACGAACGAGGAGTCCCATGTCACGACGCGACGCGGACGGCGTGGACCGCCTCCGAGCCGCGTGACTCCGTTTCGGGGACGGTCGGCGGGGACGCGGGGGGAGCGCGACCGTCCGCACGCCGTCAGGACCGCGGGCTCAGGAACGCGAGGAGGGCCGTCCCCGCCATCAGCGCGGCCAGCACCAGGTACCCCTCGTCGAAGTAGCCGGCGTCGGCGACGGTCCCGAAGAGGACGGGCCCCGTGGCGCCGAGGGTCGCCGCCGTCGTCCGGACCGTGCCGAGCCCCGTTCCGCGGAGTTCCCTCGGGAAGGCGTCCGAGAGGAACGACTGCGTGACGGCGCCCGAGCCGAGCATCGTGCTCACGAGACCGGTGACGGCGGCGAGCGGCCAGAAGCCGTCGACCGAGGGGAGGAGCGCGAAGCCGACGGTCGGCCCGACGAGCACGAGGACGAGCGACCACCGCATCCCGACGCGGTCGTAGGCGGCGCCCGAGAGCGGTTTGACGACGACGCCCAGCGCGAAGAACAGGCTGAACAGCACGCCGACGACCGCCGACGAGAGCCCCTTCTCCTGGACGAGGTACGTCGGGTACAGCCCGGTGAACGACTGCCAGACGAAGATGTACAGGAAGAGGATGAACACCATGAACGCCATGTTCGGCCGGCGGAGCTGGACGGCGACGCCGCGGGCGCTCTCGGCGAGCGGGAGGCCGTTCGAGCGCGCCGAGCGGTCCTGGACGGGGAGGACGACCCAGATGGCGACGCCCGTCGCGACGAACAGGGGGATGAGCGCGACGAGGCCGGCCTGCCACGCGAGGACGCCGGCGAGGACGCCGACGACCGGCGGGAGCACCGTCTGTCCCAGGTCCCCCGTCGCCATCGTCACGCCGAGGGCGCTCCCGATGCGGTCGGGGTAGATGTGCGAGAGGCTCGTGATGCGGGCGATGGGGTACAGCGACTGGCCCAGGCCGACCAGCCCGGTGGCGGCGAAGAGGACGACCGGCGTCGGGGCGACGGCGACGACGGCGAGCGCGGCCGCGACGGCGAACGTACTCGCCGACATGACGAGGCGCTCGCTGTACCGGTCCGCGACGATACCGCCCGGCAGTTGGCCGACGGCCGACCCGAGCCAGAGCACCGAGACGAGCAACCCCGCGACGGCGAGGCCGAGGTCGAAGGCGTCGCGCAGGTACGGCAGCAGGACGGGGAAGGTCATCCGCGTCCCGTTGAGCATCCCCCACCCGACCGCGATGGTCACGAGCGACGTCCCCCGACCGCCGCCCCACAGCGCGCGGGCTTCCCGTCCGACCGATGCGAACACGTCCATACAGGGTCCGTCTCGAACCGCTCACAGCGGACACATAGCCGTTCGTGTTCCGTCGCGAGAGAAGGGGTGTCGACCGCCGGTCAGCGCATCTCGGCGAGGTCGAGCGACCGGTCGGCCTTCACCCACTCACCGAGCGTGCCGGTGGTGAGTTTGACCCACTGGCCGTCGAGTTCGTGTGCGTCGACGCGCGGCCGGTCCGCACTCGGGTCCGTGGTCATGGGCGCGCTTCGAGAGTGAGGCCAAAGAGGTGTGGGGCTACCATCGTATCCTGTCGTCGTCGGTGGGGGAACCGACCCGTCTCGTCGGGGATCAGTCGCCTCCGGTGTCGTCCCCTTCGACGTCGTCAGCGTCGCCGAGGTCGTCGTCCTCCCCGATGCCGTCGAGGTCGTCGATGCCCTCGACGTCGAGCGCCACCGGCGACCCGGGGTCCTCGGGCGCGCGGGTGTCGACGACCTCGGCGAGCGTCCGGACGACCACCTCGGGGTTCGTCCGTTCGAGGACGCGCCGGACCGCGGCGGAGCCGACCCGGCCGGCGACCTCGCGGCCGACGACGCCGGCGAGCGTCCCGCCGGTCGCCCGGCGGACGAGGCGCTGGGCGACGACCCGACCGGCCGGGCCGCCGAGGGCGCGGCTCAGTCGCTCGTGGTCGACGGCCTGTTCGTAGGGGGCGCCGTCCGACAGCGCCTCGAAGTCGACCGCCTCGAACACCTCCTCGACGACGCTGACGGCGAACAGCGCGTCGAAGCCGGACTGGATGCGGTCGAACGGGCCGTCGCTCTCCACCGAGCGGCCGCCGGAGTCGGAGTGTGTCACAGTGCCCGTCGTACACGGTCACGGGGGATAAGGTCGGGGCCGCCGTGCGCAAGCAGGTGGCGGGTCGTCGAGGACTACGGTCCCGACGCCCCCTCCGTCCGGGGGTTGAGCTGGCCGGTCGAGCGGTAGATGCCCCCGAGGAGGACGAGACCGGCGACGAGCGGGACGACCGCGCAGGCGGCGTAGACGGGGGGGAAGCCGACGGCCTCCACCGCGGGGAGCGAGACGATGGGGCCCAGGCCGCCGCCGACGTCGCCGAGGACGTTGTTCGTCCCGGTCGCCCGACCCATCCGGTCGGCGGGGGTGAGGTCGGCGAGCAGCGCCATCAGGGGGCCGCCGACGCCGCCCTGGCCGGCGCCGATGAGGAGACAGCCGACCAGCAGACGGCCGAGCGAGTCGGCGACCGCGAGGACGAGGAAGCCCGAACAGGCGAGGACGAGGAACGCGAGGAGGACGGGGACGCGCGCCCCGAGGCGGTCGCTCAGCACCCCGCCGACGAACATGAAGACCGAGCCGGCGAGGACGGTCGTCGCCATGAGGAACCCGGAGGTGCCCTGCGCCGAGTAGCCGAGGACGGTCACGCCGCGGGCGTCGAGGAGGACGACGAGCGTCGCGAAGAGGACGCCGACGTACGAGAAGTAGAGCCCGAAGTTGACCAGTCCCGCCGTCAGCGCGGGCGCGCTCCGGTCGATACTCCACGGTTTGACCGCCGTGCGCGTCGTCTCGGCGTGCGTCTCGGGGATGATGAGGTACGCGAGGCCGCTGGCGACGAGCGCGAAGGCGGCCGCGAGCGCGAAGGCCGTCGCCACGCTGTAGGCGTCGCTCACGACCCCGCCGAGGACGAGGCCGGTGGGGAAGCCGAAGGTGATGCCCGCGCGCACCAGCCCCATGCTCGTCCCGCGGGCGGCGGCGTCGCTGACGTCGGCCGTGATGGTGTAGGCCGTCGCGAAGACGAGCGCGCTGCCGACCCCCCAGGCGAGGCGCGCGAGGAGGAACCACACCTCGGGGAGCGAGGAGGCGAGCGCGACGTTGTAGCCGAGCGTCGCCACCCCCTCGACGGCGAGGCCGACGATGAACGGCGTGCGCGTCCCGATTCGGTCGACGAGCGCCCCCGCCGGGGCGTTCGCGACCATCCGGACGAACCGGTTCGCGCTGAGGATGAGCCCCACGAGGACCGGCGAGATGCCGAGGACCCGCCCCAGGTTCGGCAGGACGGGGAAGACGACGCCGCCGCCGAACCCCACGAAGAACGTACAGGCGATGACCGCCCAGACGACGGCGCGCGGGCGGGAAGTGTCGGTCGGCATCGGTACGACACACGACCGGCGCTACGAACCTAAACGTCGCGAAGCCGGCCGGGGACGAACGCGGTCGGTCAGGGCCGCTCGTCCGCGTCGGGGCCGCTCGCTCCCGAGCCGTCGGGGTCCTCGCGCGGTCCCTCGCTCGCCACCGACCCGTCGTCGACGCGTTCGACCGCGCTGGGGAGCGGTTCGTCGCCGTCCAGGTCGGGAATCGGGTCCGCACCGACGGCGTCGGGGGTGACGGGGACGCCGTGGACCAGGTCCGGCAGGACGATGCGCGCGAGGTGGACGCCCACCACGAGGACGAGCGGGCCGAGGAACAGGCCGTACCAGCCGAAGACGAGCGGGCCGAGGATGTACGCGAACAGCACCAGCCCCACGTGGAGGTTCCGCCCGGAGATGTACGGCCGCAGCAGGATTTCGGTCGCGCCGTCGATGACCGCGAGGCTCACCAGCAGGAAGACGAGCGGGTACCAGAGGAGCGCCGGGTCGGTGATGGCCGCGAGGCCCGCGAGATAGACGACGACGGGGATGTAGACGATCTTCATCCCGACGACCGGGACGAGACTGCCCGCGCCCGCGAGCAGGGCGATGAACGTCACCGCCGAGAGCGAGAGCGGGTCGGGGGCGACCGCGTTGAGGGCGTTGTAGGAGATGGCGGCGACGACGGCGACGACGAACGCGTTGAGGATGTTCCCGAAGTAGACGGTCTTCAGGTCGCGGTCGACCGCCCGGCCGTAGGCGACGAGCGCCGCGTCGTCGTCCGCGAGGCCGCGGCGAACCCACCCCGCGAGCTTGTAGTCGTCGCGCAGGAGGTAGAACGCGACGGCGAGGGCGATGAACAGCTGGAGGAGCCCCGACGCGAGGAGGCCCGCGTAGCCACCGGCGGTCGCCAGCAGGTCCTGGACGGTGCTCGGCGTGGCGAGGTCCGTGAGCCGCTGGGGGTTCTCCAGCAGGACGGTGACGAGTTCCTGGGGGTTGCTGACCGCGAGGTCGCCGAGGTACGGCTGGAGCGACGTCTGGTAGTCGCTCAGGTCGATGGCGGCGAGACCGCCCAGTTCGCGGGCGGCGAGAACTACCGTGTAACCGATGAGCAACAGTATCGGGAGTGCGATGAGCAACAGCGCGAGGCCCGCCCGGAGCGACCGCGAGGGGAAGCGGTCGCCCAGCCGCGAGTAAATCGGGCGCGTCGCGTAGTAGATGAACACCCCGAGGACGAACGCACCGAGGTACGAGTAGACGACGTAACAGAACACGGCCACGACCGCGAGGGTGAGCGCCCACCACGCCACCTGCGAACGGTCACCGACGAACTCCGGCTCGACTCTCATCGTCCCCTCTTGTCCCACGAGCGGGAAATCGCTTCTGCCCGCGGCACCGCTGCGCGTGACGCCCTGTTTTCACGCCACGATGTATCTAACGAAATACTGATAGTCATAGAACTCGATACGTAACCAGATGAAGCGTGACCTCCTCGTCGTCCTCGTCGTCCTCCTCGTCGCCTCGGTGGGGGCCGGCGGGACGTTCCTGCTCGGCGGGGAGGGGTCGGGGAACGCGACCGGCGGGGGCGACGGCGAAGCGAGTCAGGCGGCGTCGACGGACGCGCCGGACACGCCCTGGGGGAACGAGACCGTCGTCGTCGGCATCAACTACACCACGTGGGAGAACCGGTCGCTCTCCCCCCACGTGGAGGAGACCCTCGACTACTGGAACGGACCCGCCGGCCGCCACGGGGCCTACGAGGCGACGTTCGTCCTCGACCCGGACGCCGACGACCCGGACGTCGAGGTGCGCGTCGTCCCCTCGATTCCGACCTGTGGCGTGGAGGGGACCGAACGGACCCTCGGCTGTGCGCCCGTGCTGCGTGAGGGAACGCGCGCGTCGTCGCCCGAAGTCGTCGAGGTCGTCGCGGGGTACAACGACACCTCCACGACGCGCACCCTCCGCCACGAGTTCGGCCACGTCCTCGGCATCGGTCACGGCGAACGCCCCTACTCGCTGATGACCGAGCGGTACGACGCGACACGCCTGCCACAGCGCGACGCGGCCGACCGTCCCGACCCCTGGCGTCCCGAACACCTCACCGTCTACGTCGACGACGGGAACCACTCCGCGAGCGCGGGCGACCTCCGCGAGCAGGTCGGCGGCGCGCTCGGCTACTACGAGTCGGGTGCGGAGGGGGCCGTCGAGACCGACCTCCGCTTCGCGCTGACCGACGACCCCGCCGAGGCGAACGTCGTGGTCGCGTTCCCCGACGAGCCGACCTGTCGGAGCGGGCCGGGGTCGTGCCGGACGCTCTACGGCGACGACCCGGACGGGGACGGCGCGCTCGAACACTACGACCGGCTCAGGATCGAGGTCGTCGACGTCGACGGCGAGGCGGTCGGCTGGCACGTCGGCGCGAACCTCCTCCCGGTGTTCGGCGCCGACGCCGACCGGCCGCCCGCGTTCGTCGACGCGGGCTACGAGGAACGTCGCGGCCGCTGGTGGGAGTGACGGGCGTCGAACGCGACGGTCAGCTCAGTCGAAGAGGTACCGTCGAATACTGTCGAGGAAGCTCCCGTCGTCTGCTGCGGCCGCGGGGTCGGTCGCGGCGGTGGAGGCCTCCTCCTCGTCCGTCGCCCCCCTCGGTTCCGTCGGTTCCGTGGGGTCCGACCGTTCGACGGGGTCCACCTCCCCCCCGTCGAACGTCGGGGTCGCGGCGAGGGGGTGACCGTCGCGCACGTCGCCCCGGGTGTCGCTCGGTTCCTCGAGCGACCGACCGGGCGCGGCGTCGCGCGTCAACTCGAAGCCCATGTCCACGATGAGTTCCTCGAGGTGCGCCTCGACGGCGTCGACGTGGATGCGCTGGGTGGGGACGGTCATCGAGATGTCGCTGTCACGCAGGCGATAGCGCGCCCCCTCGACGTCGAGCTGTGAGACCGCCGGGAGGCGCCCGTGTTCGGCGTAGTACGTCCGCAACTCCGAGACGGACGGTGAGATGGTGTGGACCCCGACGAACTTCGGCGTCGTCACCTGGACGCCGTCGTTGACGAGCGTGACGTCGCTCACCGGCTGGTTGCCGAGGACGCCGACCAGGAACGACCGCGCCTGCTCGTGTTGACCCTTCGCGAGCAGTTGTCGGACCCGGTCTTCGAATGACATATATCCCTCCTGAAGCGTCCAGTGGCAAGTACGTTTGGGTTCGAACGGATTTCCCTCGGGTGGTCGGGTCCGGGCGACGGGACGTTTATGCCGGTCTCCCATCAAGACAGTGCGATGACCGACGGAACGGACGTGGGCGACGGGGAGTCGCGGGGGAGTCCGGGACCGCGCGTGAAGGTCGCCCGCCTCATCGACCGACACGGCCTCGTCGGGTACGGCGCCGACCTGGAGGCGCGCTGGACCGACCCGGAGGACGACTGGAGCCTCCGCGGCCTGGCGACGTGGTTCAACACGGCGCTCGTCGGGGCGCACCTCGACGAGGCCGGCGTCCCGCACACGCGACGCGACCCCGGCGAGACGTACCGTCGGCTCACCGACGAGGACGCCACGGAGGGCGAACGGCGGGAGGTCGAGGCGCGACTGGTGCGCGACGGCGTCGACGTCGAGACACTTCGCGACGAGTTCGTGAGCCACCAGGCGGTCCACACCTACCTGCGCAAGCACCGCGGCGCGTCGGCGCCGTCGGTGAGCGACGAGGAGCAACTGGCCCGTGACCGCGAGCGCCTCGAACGCCTCCGGAGTCGGGCGGTCGCCGTCACCGAGGAGACCGTCGACCGCCTGCAGCGCACCGACCGCCTCACGCTCGGGACGTTCTCCGCGTTCGTCGACGTCCAGGTGCTCTGTGAGGGCTGCGGGCGCCAGTACGAGGTGAGCGACCTCATCGAGGCCGGCGGCTGCGACTGCCGGTGAGAACGCGTCCTCTGGAGGCCGACACGCCCGCGAACCTGATAAAGCTCTATACCGTGCGCGGTCGTCGAACGGTCCATGTGCTCGAAGCAGGCCGTCCGTGGGGACTCGACGGTCCGCGTGCGGAACGTCGGGGGGATCGACGAGACGGCGGTGACGTTCTCGCCCGGCGTGACGATCCTCCGGGGGCGGAACGCGACGAACCGTACCTCGCTCCTCCAGGCGGTCATGGCCGGCCTCGGCGGGTCGAGCGCCTCGCTGAAGGGTGACGCCGACGAGGGACGCGTCGAACTCGACCTGAACGGGGAGACGTACACCCGGACGCTCCGGCGCGAGGGGGGGTCGGTCCGCTTCGACGGCGACCCCTACCTCGACGGCGAGGAGGCGGAGACCGCGGAGGTGTTCGCGTTCCTGCTCGAGGACAACGAGGGGCGACGGGCGGTCGCCCGCGGCGACGACCTCCACGACATCATCATGCGACCGGTCGACACGGCCGAAATCGAGGCCGAAATCGACCGTCTGGAACGCGAGAAGCGAGCGCTGACCCGGGAGCTGGCCGAGCTCGACGACCTCGAGGCCGAGCGCGAAACGCTCGAACGCGAGCGGGCGGCCCTCCGGCGTGAACGCGAGGCGACGCGCGAGGCGCTGGCCGAGAAGGAAGCCGAGGTCGACGCCGCCGACGCCGACGGCGAGCCCGCGAGTCTCGAGTCGACATTGACCGACCTCGGCGAGGTGCGGGCGGCGCTCGAGAACACGCGGCTCGACCTCGACTCGGAGCGCGAGAGCGTCGACGCGCTGGAACGCGAGCGCGCCGACCTGCGGGCGGACCTCGACGCCCTCCCGGCGGCGACGGACGAGACGGAGGACCTTGAGGCGCGGCTCGAACACCTCCGGGCGCGCCGACGCTCGCTCGACGGGACGGTGAGCGAACTCCAGAGCATCGTCCAGTTCAACCGCGAGATGCTGGAGGGGAGCGCACCGGACGTCGCGGACGCGCTCGCGGCGGACGCGGCGGCCGACGCGACGGACGGGGCCGTGACGGACCGCCTGCTCGACGGCGAGACGACGACGTGCTGGACCTGCGGGTCGGACGTCGACGTCGACCAGATAGCGACGACCGTCGACCGCCTGCAGTCGCTCCGCCGGACGAAACTGGCCGAGCGAAACGAGATACGCGAGCGACAGGCGACGGTGAAGGCGACCCTCGACGAGCACCGGACGGAGCGCGACCGCAGAGCGCGCGCGCGAACACGGCTGGAGCGCGTCGTCGACGAACTCGAGCGGCGGCGCGAGCGAATCGAGACGCTCGAACGACGGCGCGAGGAGCGAACGGCACGCATCGAACGCCTCGAAGCCGAAGTGGAAGCGCGCGAACACGACGACCACGCCGCCGTCCTCGCACTCCACCGGGAGGCGAACGAACTGGAGTTCGAACTCGGCCGGCTGGACGACGACGTCGACGAGGTCGGGGAGCGCATCGCCCGCATCGACGGGCGCCTCGCGGAGCGCGCCGACCTCGAACGCGAGCGCGAGACCGTCACGGAGTCGCTGACGGACCTGCGCACGCGCGTCGACCGTCTCGAGACCGAGGCCGTCGAGCGGTTCAACGACCGGATGGCGACGGTCCTCGACCTCCTCGAGTACGAGAACCTCGACCGCATCTGGCTCGAACGCTCGGTCGACGAGGACCGGTCGAGCGTCGACGACGCCACGTTCGAGTTGCACGTGGTACGGACGACGGCGTCGGGGACGGCGTACGAGGACACGGTGGACCACCTGAGCGAGTCCGAACGGGAGGTGACGGGGCTGGTGTTCGCGCTGGCGGGATACCTGGTCCACGAGGTCCCGACCGCATCGCCCACCTCGTCGACGACCTCGCCCAGGAGGCGCCGTTCCTCGTCACGGCGCTCCTGCCCGAGGACGCCCGGGCGCTCGACGACGCGTACGACCGCGTCGACGACATCTGAACCCTGCCGTCGGAGGGCGAGTAGCGACACCGAAGCCCCACGACACCTGCCATCGGGACCGTTCCCTCGGGGCACCGGTCGGAGAGGGACGCCCTCAGAGCGGGCGGAACTTCGCGCCGTAGCGGACGACGCCCTCGCCCTCGTAGATGCGTCGGACGACGGCCTCGACGCGGTCGCCGCGGCCGTGTTCGTGGGGGTCGCAGTCGGTGAGCATCGCCGGGACGCGCGCCCCCTCGTCGAGTTCGACGAGCACCGCGCCGATGGCCCCCTCCGCGTCGAGCAGGCCGGCGAACTCCGGCGGCGCGCCGTTCTCGATGACCGTGTGGGCGACGATTTCCCCCGTGCCCTCGGGTTCGACCTCCTCGAAGGCGTCGACGGCCGCGCACTCGACGCACGGGCCGTCGGCCGGGAACGTGTGGGCGCCGCACTCGGTACACCGGCCGAGGACGAGGCGGTAGCGGCTGTCGAGGCGCTGCCACCACGTCGGGACGCTGAGGTACGCCCCCATCAGCGCTCACCCCCCTCGGAGAGGACGCGACCACGCTTCCGGAGGTACTCCGCGTAGGTGAGGTCCTCGGTGGGACGGTCCTCGTTCGAGGCGACGTCGAGCGACCCCTCGATGCGGAGGGCGTCGGCCCCCGCGCCGTCGCCGAAGCCGACGACCGCGACGGCTGACTCGCCGGCCGCCCACGCCGCGAACAGGCCGAAGAAGGGGCTCGCGGCCCCCGTGTCGCCGAGGTCCGCCGCGCGGTGGTACACTTCCACGTCGGCGTCGATTCCCCTCGCGGCGCGACCGGGCAGTTTGCCGTCGGTCGCCGTCGGCGCGAGCGCGCCGGGGACCGTCTCCAGTCCCTCGACGGCGCCGGCGACGACGCTCGTGAACGCGTCGCGCCCGTAGGCCGTCGCGCCGTACGTCTCGACGCCCTCGCCGCCGCGTCGACGGAAGCGCGTCCCGGGGTACTCCCGGGCGTAGGTGGCGTGCTCGGCGACCGTCGCCGGCCCGTCCGCACCGACCACGAGGGCGACGGCACCGGCGCCCGCGGCGTGGTCGACCGCGTCGTCGGTCGCCCCGACGGGACAGTCGGCGACGACGACGAGCGTTCGGACGGGCGTGGAGAGCGCCGACAGGAGGGCGCGCGTGCCGGCGCGCGTCGACTGGGTGAACGTCGTCACGTCGGTCGACCGCGGGAGGCCGAGGATTTCAGCGAGGCGGACGCCGACGTCGCCCTCGTCGAGCGGCGGGGTGGTCGTGGCGAACGCGAGCGCCCCGACGTCGTCCGTGTCGAGGTCACCGAGCGCCGCGCGCGCCGCCTCGACGCCCATCGTGACGGCGTCCTCGTCGTACCCCGCGACGCGCTTCTCGCGGACGCCGCCGGCCTTGAAGCCGTCCCACGCCTCGCCGACGGTCGCGGCGTCGATACGGGCGCGCGGGAGGTACGCGCCCGCGCTCACGAGCGCACTCACGCCCATCCCCCCTCGTAGACGTGGACGACGACGGAACCGCCGGACCCACCCACGTTGTGCGTGAGGCCGCGCGAGAGGCCGTCGACCTGCCGGTCGCCCGCCTCCCCGCGCAGCTGCTTGAACACCTCGACCACCTGGCCCGTGCCGGTGGCGCCGATGGGGTGGCCCTTCGACTTCAGCCCCCCCGAGAGGTTCACCGGACGCTCGCCGTCGGGGAACGTCGCGCGACGCTCGACGTACGCGCCGGCCTCGCCCTTCTCGCAGAAGCCGAGGTCCTCGTACGCCAGCAGTTCCGCGATGGAGAAGCAGTCGTGGACCTCCGCGAACTCGATGTCCTCGGGGCCACAGTCGGCCTCGTCGTAGGCCTGCCGTGCGGCCTGCTCGGTCGCCGGGATGCCCGTCAGCGTCGGGCGCTGGAAGAGGCCGACCCGGCCGCTCGCCTGTCCGGTTCCGGTGATTCGCACGGGCCGGTCGGTCAGGTCCTCGGCCGCCTCGCGGCTGGCGACGATGACGGCGCTCGCCCCGTCGGAGGTCGGACAGCAGTCGTAGAGGTTGAGCGGGTCGGCGACCGACGGTCCGGCGACCGCGTCCTCCAGCGAGCACTCGAAGCGGAGGTGCGCGTGGGGGTTCTTCGCGCCGTTGCCGTGGTTCTTCACGGCGACGTGCGAGAGCTGTTCGCGCGTCGTCCCGAACTCGGCCATGTGCGCGGAGGCCATCTGGGCGTACACGCCCGAGAAGGTGGTGCCGGCCATGCGCTCCCACTCCGTCTCGCCGCTGACGCCGAGCCAGTAGCGCGTCTGCTCGCCGCTCATGTCGGTCATCACCTCGACGCCGCCGGCGAGGGCGACGTCCGCGACGCCCGCCCTGACGGCGAGGACGGCCTGTCGGAGGGCGACGCCGCTCGCGGCGCAGGCGTTCTCGACGCGCGTACAGGAGGTGCCGTCGAGGCCGACGTGCTCGGTGACGGCCGGCCCGCTCAGTCCCAACTGTCGGCCGCCGACGCCGAGGGTGCCGACGTAGGCCTCGTCGATACGGTCTCGCTCGAACTCGCCGTCCACGGCGTCGACCGCGCCGTCGAACGCGGTCTTGAACAGCGAGCGATAGGATTCGTCCGGGAACGCCCCGAAGTCCGACTGGGCGGCCCCGACGACGTAGACGTCTCGCATACGCGTGAGTCCGCTCGGGGCGTGAAACCTGTTTCCATTGTACGAGGTCGACAGGTCCTCGCGGGCGCGCCGTGCCCGCGAAAGCGGAGCGGAACGCTTATTCCACCGCTCGAACGCCTCTCCCCGTATGCACGTCACGGTTATCGGAGCGGGGAGCATGGGCCACGGCATCGCCCAGGTGTCGGCGATGGCCGGCCACGAGGTGACGCTGAACGACGTGGACGACGAGCGGGTCCGGGCCGGACTCGAGGGCGTCGAAGCCAACCTGGCGGGGGGCGTCGAGCGGGGGAAGGTGACCGAGGCGGAGCGCGAGGCGACGCTCGCGAACCTCACGGGCGAGAGCGACCTGACCGCCGCGGCCGCGGGGGCCGACCTCGTGATAGAGGCGGTCCCGGAGGTGATGGACCTGAAGACGGAGGTGCTGGGCGAGGCGGCGGCGGTCGCCGCCGAGGACGCGCTGCTCGCGTCGAACACGTCCTCCCTGTCGCTGACGGAACTGGCGAGCGCGCTCCCCGACCCGGCCCGCGTGGTGGGCGTCCACTTCTTCAACCCGCCGCACATCATGCCGCTGGTCGAGGTAGTGCTGGCGGAACAGACCGCCGAGCGGACCGAACGCCGCGCCGTCGAGTACGTCGAGGGGCTGGAGAAGGACGCCGTCGTGGTGCGCGACAGCCCCGGCTTCGCCTCCTCCCGGCTGGGCATCGCGCTCGGACTGGAGGCGATGCGGATGGTCGACGAGGGCGTCGCGAGCGTCCCCGACATCGACACCGCGATGCGAGAGGGGTACAACCACCCGATGGGCCCGCTCATGCTCACCGACCTCGTCGGCCTCGACGTCCGCCTCGACATCGCGGAGTACCTCCGCGAGTCGTTCGGCGAGCGCTTCCGGCCCCCGCAGGTGCTCCGGCGGAAGGTCGCCGCCGGCCACCTCGGGAAGAAATCCGGGGAGGGGTTCTACGTCTGGGAGGACGGCGAGGCCGTCGGCCCCAGCGACGAGGCGAGTCGTTGAGCGCACCGAGTGCGCCGTCACGTTCACTGTCAGCCGCCTGACGAACGAACCGTTCGTTTCGTGGAAACAGTTCCAACGTATAGTTTCTCTAGCGCGAACATTGATGTAGCACGGGGTGGCAGACCGTAGCCATGGCACGGGACGGGCGGACCGGCGGGGGGAGCGAGACGGTTAAGAGCGTCGACACGACGCTCGCGCTGGTCGAGGCGCTGATGGACCTCGACGGCGCGCGCGTGACGACGCTCGCGGAGGAAGTGGGCGTCTCGAAGAGCACCGTCCACAAGCACCTGAGCACGCTCTCGGCGCGCGACTACGTGGTCCGCGACGGGGAGGCGTATCGCCTCGGCCTGCGCTGTCTCGACGTCGGGGGGTACGCCCGGGACCGCCTGCCCGGCGCGACGCTCGTGAAGGCGAAGGTCCGGGAACTCGCGGACGAGACCGGCGAGGTGGCCCAGTTCATGGCCGAGGAACGCGGCCTCGCGGTCGTCCTCTACCGCGAGGCGGGACGCAACGGCGTCGCCAGCCGGACCCGCCCCGGGATGCGCCTCCCGCTCCACCAGGTCGCCGCCGGGAAGGCCATCCTCTCGCGGCTCCCCGAGGCGCGGGTCGTCGACATCGTCGAAGGACGTGGCCTCCCGCGAGCGACGGAGGAGACGATTACCGACCCCGACGCGCTGTACGCCGAACTCGAGGCGGTCCGCGAGCGCGGTATCGCGTTCAGTTACGGCGAGAGCACCAGAGGCCTGTACAGCGTCGCGACGCCGCTCATGGCCCCCGACGACGACGTCCTCGGTGCCTGCGTGGTTTCGGGCCCGAGCCACCGCATGTCCGGCGACCCGATGGCTCGCGAGGTCCCCGACCTCCTGCTGAGCGTCGTCAACGAACTCGAACTCAACATCGCCCACTCCGGCGTGGCGTGATTCGCGGCGTGGTTTCGCCAGTAGAAACGTCGTCCGAAGCGACCGGCACGAAACGTGCTCGGCTCTGTTCTCAGAGGGATTCGTCCGAACGGCGAACGCCGTCCCCAGAGGCTCTCGGGAGGTAATAGACCCGACGAGAGTGGCCCCTCGTCGTAGCGGGCGTCGGCCAGTAGTGACAACCGTACCTTCGTAACGTGTCTCGGTCGTCGACGTCGAAACGTTCGAGGTGCGAAGTAGTATATCTCTCGACTATCATCTGGTTTCAGGCTGTGTGTCCGTCGATATCGGACGATTTTCACGTCACGTGCCACGTCCACACTCTCGTTTCGTACATCGAAACGTTACGGTGCGTCCGGTATCGAATGGCGGAGGAGTCCTTCGCGGGGAATCGTTCGTTCCGCGTCGCTCGTCGGCGTCCACAGGTACCGGGTAGTGACCGGCGGGAGACACTCGTTTCCGTTCTCGAAACCCGTCCTCGAACGCGTACGGGCGAGCGTCGCGACGGTAACGCTTTTGCTCGGTCCGTCGGTTGGGAGCGTATGACGCGATTTCTCGACGACGGCTTCAGGCTCTCCGAGAGTCAGCGCCTCGTCCAGAAGAGCATCCGGGAGGTCTGTGCGACCTTCGACCGCGAGTACTGGCGCGAGTGTTCGACGACCGGCACCTACCCCCACGAGTTCGTCGACACGCTCGCCGAGGAGGGGTGGATGGGTGCGCTCGTCCCCGAGGAGTTCGGCGGCGCAGGGATGGGCACCCCAGAGACGGTGGTCATGATGGAGGAGATAGCCGCGGGTGGCGGGGGGTTCGCCGCCGCACAGGCCGTCCACGGCGGCATCTACAACTCCGTCCCGCTGGTGAAGTACGGCAGCGAGGAGATGAAAGAGGACCTCCTTCCCCGCGTGGCGCGCGGCGAGGCGTCCATCCAGACGTTCTGTCTCACGGAACCGAACGCCGGGTCCGATTCGACGAGCATCGAGACGTTCGCGCGCCGGGAGGGCGACGAGTGGGTCGTCGATGGACAAAAGATCTGGATTTCGCGGGTCGACGTCAGCGACTACGCCGTCCTCGTCGCCCGCACCACACCCAAAGCGGACGTCGAGAAGCGGACGCGGGGTATCTCGATGTTCCTCGTCGACCTCGACGACGCCGTCGAGCAGGGTGCCCTCGAGTTCGACGTGATAGAGAAATCCGCCAGCGAGTTCGTCCACTCCTACCAGCTCTACTTCGACGGGCTTCGACTCCCCGAGTCGGCACTCATCGGCGAGGAGGGGCGGGGCTTCTACCAGGTGCTCGACGGGCTGAACGAGGAGCGTCTCGTCATCGCCGCCGAGTGTCTCGGACTCGGCCACCTCGCAATCGAGCGCGGGGTCGCCTACGCGAACGAGCGCGAGGTGTTCGGCCGACCCATCGGGCAGAACCAGGCCATCCAGCACCCGCTCGCCGAGGCGTTCGCCCGCCTGCAGGCGGCGAAACAGCTCACGTACGCCGCAGCGGAGACGAGCGCGCGCGACGAGGAGGCGGACCTGGGGGCGTACGCGAACATGGCGAAGTTCCTGGCGGCCGACGCGGCCTTTGAAGCTGCTGACGCTGCGGTCCAGACTCACGGCGGGTTCGGGGTGGCCACGGAGTACGACGTCGACCGCTACTTCCGGGAGGCGCGCCTGACCCGTCTCGTGCCCATCACCCAGCAACTCGTCCTCAACTACGTCGGCGAGCGCGTCCTCGGCCTCCCCCGCTCGTACTGAGGGGACGAGCGGACCGACGGTCTCGGCCGACCACCGACGATAGACGACCGACGTGGCGCGGTATTATGGTGGTCGCCGCGAACCACGAGGTATGCGTTCCACGTCACCACGTGACCCGGACGGCGAGCTCGCCGCCTTCGCGGCCGACATCGACTTCGACGACCTTCCCACGGAACTCGTCCGGAGCGCGGAGCGGGCGTTCGTCGACACGGTCGGCGTCACCGTCGCCGGGGCCGTCGAGGGCGCCGGTGCCGTCGCCATCGAGACGACCCGGGCGGGCGGGGAGGGCGGACCGGCCTCGTTCGTCGGCGTCCCGGGGAGCGCGTCGGTCCCGGACGCGGCGTTCGCCAACGGGACGGCCGGCCACGCCCTCGACTTCGACGACGTGACGCGCGGGGTGTGGCACCCGAGCGTCCCCGTGGTCGCCCCCGTTCTCGCGCTGGCGGAGGCGGAGGACCTCCCGGGCGAGCGGGCGGTCACCGCCTACGTCGCCGGCTACGAGACGCAGTGTTACCTCGCCGACGCGCTCCTCCCCGAGCACTACGAGCGGGGGTGGCACGCGACGGCGACGTTCGGTACCATCGGGGCGGCCGTCGCGTGCGCCGTCCTGCTCGACCTGGACGAGACGGCGACCCGTCGTGCGATAAACGCCGCCGCCTCCATGCCCGCGGGGCTGAAGAAGAACTTCGGGACGATGACCAAGCCCATGCACGCCGGCCACGCCGCCCGGTCGGGGTTGACGGCCGCGATGCTCGCCGCACGCGGCCACACCGCCGCCGATGGGGCACTCGGGACCGACCGCGGCGTCCTCGACCTCTACGCCGGCGACGACCTGCACCCCGAGGAGATGGCCCGCCTCGGCGAGGAGTGGGCGCTCGCGAGCGACGGCATCCAGGTGAAGAAGTACCCCTGCTGTTACTTCACCCACCCGGGCGTGTACGCGACCCAGCGACTCGTCGCGGACAACGACCTCGCCCCGGCCGACGTCGAGTCCGTCCGGGTACTCGCGTCGCGGGGTGCCGCGGACGCGCTCCACTACGACGACCCGGACTCGGGGCTGGAGGCGAAGTTCTCCATGCCCTACACGGTGGCCTCGGCCGTCGTCCGCGACCGGGTCGGTCTGGAGGCGTTCGACGACGAGAACGTGGGTGACCCCGAGGTGCAGGCCGTCCGCGAGCGGGTCGCCTTCGAGGTGGACCCGGACCTCGCCTACGAGCCGTATCACACCACCGTCGTCGTCGAGACGACCGCCGGCGAGCGCCACGAGCGGGTCCAGGAGGTCCCCCCCGGAACGCCCGCGGACCCACTGACCGACGAGGAACTGGCGGCGAAGTTCCGGATGTGCGTCGAGCGCGCCGACGTCGACGTCGACCCGGACGTCGCCTACCGGCGCCTCGACGCGCTCGGCGAACAGGACAGCGTCGCACACGTCACGGACGCGCTCTGAGGGCGGCCGAACGTATATATCGACCACCTCGGTACGTGTGCCATGCTCGCACTGGACGAAGAGCAACGGATGGTGATGAGCCTCCTCTCGGACATCGCTGAGCGGGAGTTCAGGGACCGTGCCTGCACCTGGGACGGGGCGTTCCCGTGGGAGAACCTGCGCCTGCTCGGCGAGCACGGCCTCGTCGGTCTCAACCTTCCCGAGGAGTACGGCGGCGGCGGGATGGGCGAGTTCGAGGCGATGCTCGCCATCGAGGCGGTCGGCCGGGTCTGTCCGGACACCGCAAACGCCCTCTACGGCCAGTCGATGGTCGCCCCACGCGCTATCGACATGTTCGGGAGCGAGGCGGCGAAGGAGCGCTACCTCCCGCCCGTCTGCCGGGGGGAGTCGGCGCTCGCCATCGCTATCAGCGAACCGCACGCCGGGAGCGACGCCGGTGCGATGGACACCCACGTCGTGGAAGACGGCGGTGACCTCTACCTCTCGGGCGAGAAGATATGGGTCAGCTACGTCCCCGAGTCCGACGCGGCGGTCGTCTGGGCCTACTTCCCCGACGACAACCTCGGGACGGTCGTCGTCGACCTCGACGCGCCCGGCGTCGACGTCAACGAGCACTACCGCAACATGGCCGGTCACACCCAGACGCACTTCTTCATGGACGAGGTTCGAATCCCGGCGGAGAACGTCCTCGTACGCGGGGAGTCGGCGCTGAAGGAGCAGTTGAAGGCGCTGAACTGGGAGCGCTGCGGGAGCGCGGCGTACGCCAACGCCATCGCGCGCTGTGCCTTCGACCACGCGCTCGACTACGCCCGCGAGCGAGAGCAGTTCGACCGGCCAATCGGCGACTTCCAGGGGATTCGGTGGAAACTCGCCGACATGGCCGCCCGCATCGAGAGTGCCCGGAGCGTCGCCCTGCGGGCCGCACTCACCGCCGAGGCGCGGGGACGCGTCCCCGACCGCCTGGAGACGAGCGTCGCGAAGTACGTCTCCGGGCAGACCGTCGAACACGTCGTCAGCGAGGCGCTCCAGATACACGGCGCGACGGGCTACCAGCGCGACCACCCGCTCGAGTACCTCTACCGTCTCCAGCGCGGGCGGCGCATCGCCGCCGGCACCGACGAGGTCATGAAGGACACCATCGCGGACGCCCTCTTCGCCGACGGGTTGCCCGGCGTCGTCTGAGGACGTCGGTGTCCGTCGCCGGGACGCCCCTCCCGCGGGTCGCGAGCGAGAGGACGTGTGACGAAACCCGTCTTCGGACCACGTGTGTGGACGTCAGACGGGCAGGACACCTGTGCCGCGTCGCGGTCCCGTTCGCTCGCGGGAGACCGGAGACCGGGTATCGGTCGGCGGTTAGCGGTTCTCGATGCGCTCGCGCCAGGCGTCGGGGAGCGGCTTCGACCGGCCCGCCTCGCGGTCGTAGGCCACCTGTACGGACTCGGCGGTGGCCGCGAGGTCGTCGCCGGCGTACACCTCGTAGCGCATCGTCAGGCTGGAGTCGCCGAGCCGGGTCACCTCCAGGTCGACGCGGACGGCCTCGCCGAGGTCGATGGGGTGGCGGTACTCGACGTCCTGGCGCGCGATGACGGTGTCGACCCGGTCGAGCCGTTCGTCGAGGACCTCCCGGAAGAACTCCGAGCGCGCCTGTTCGAGGTAGCTGACGTACACGGCGTTGTTGACGTGGTTCATCGAGTCGATGTCCCGGAACCGGACCTGGATGTCCGTGCTGAACGGCTCTCCCATGGCGCGGAGGGACGGACACCAGCGTCAAATACGTGTTCGTCCGTCCCCGGAGGGTCCGCCCGTCGGTCGCGCGGTCCCGTCGCCGTCGACCGACGCCGGAGCGTGTGAAATGTACGCACGGGTTTTAAGAACGTTCGACGTGGTGGTGTGTCCATGCAGCCGTTCGAGGGGGTCGACGTGCTCGACCTCACGCAGTCCATCGCCGGGCCGGTGAGTACGGCGATGCTGGCGTCGATGGGGGCGAACGTCGTGAAGCTCGAACCACCCGACGGCGACGCCTTCCGGGGGATGCTCGGCGGCGCGATGTTCACCTACGCGAACCGGGGCGGCAAGCGGAGTATCGCCGTCGACCTGAAGACCGAGGAGGGGGCGACGGTGGCCCGTGACCTCGCCCGGCGTGCCGACGTGGTCGTCGAGTCCTTTCGTCCAGGTGTCGTCGAGAAGTTCGGCCTCGACTACGAGACGACGCGCGCCGAGAACCCCGGGGTGGTGTACTGCTCGGTGAGTGGGTTCGGTCAGGGCGGTCCCTACCGCGACTACCCGGCGTACGACCCGGTGGTGCAGGCGGCGAGCGGGCTGATGTCGGTCATCGGCTACCCCGACCGGCCGCCGGTCCGCATCGGCGCGAGCGTCATCGACTGCGGGACGGGTGCGAACGCCGCCTTCATGATGGCGAGCGCGCTCCGCGAGCGCGAGCGCACCGGCGAGGGCGAGTACATCGACATGTCGCTGTTCGACGTCGCCGTCTCGTGGATGGGCTACTGGCTCGCGTACTACGACTCCGTCGGCGAGACGCCCCGGCGCGCGGGGTCCAGACTCCACGGCTTCGCCCCGAACAACGTCTTCGAGGCCGGCGACGGCGACGCGCTGTACATGAGCGCCATCTCCGACCACCTCTACGAACGGGTCTGTCGCGCCGTCGACCGCGAGGACCTGCTCGACGACGAGCGGTTCGGGTCGCCCGACGACCGGTGGGACAACCGCGAGGTCCTCGAAGCCGAACTGGCCGAGACCTTCGCGCGCTACGAGCGCGACGCGCTGGTCGAGCGCCTCGCCGCCGCCGGCGTCCCCACCGGCCCCCTCCAGGGGGTGACCGACCTCCTCGACGACGACCACCTCGCGGCACGGGACCTCGTGACCGAGACGGAGAACGTCGAGCGCGACCGCAGGGTCCGGACCGCCGCCTACCCCCTGCGGACGCGGGAGGGCCTGCCCGACCTGGCCGACCCGCCCTCGCTGGGCGAGCACACCCGCGAGGTGCTCGCCGACCTCGGCGTCGCCGAGAGTGAGGTCGACCGCCTCCTCGAGGAGGACGTGGTCCGCGACGCCTGACCGGGAGTACCGCCGACGGGGTGGGTAACACTTAGTAGCGTCTCGCGCGCCGGTCGACGTATGACAGACGAGGACGCGGCGGGCGACCGCCGCCTGGTCGCGGGCTGGCAGGGCCGGTACTACGAGGATTTCACCGTCGGGGACGTGTACAAACATCCCTTCGGTCGGACCGTGACGGAGACGGACAACGTCTGGCTGACGAACCTGACGATGAACCTCAATCCGATGCACTTCAACGAGGCGTACGCCGCCGAGACCGAGTTCGGCGAGCGCCTCGTCGACGGCACGTTCGTCATCGCGCTGGCGGTGGGCATGAGCGTCATCGACATCTCGGTGAACGCCACCGCCAACCTCGGCTACGATAGAATCAGGCACCACGCGCCGGTCTACCACGGCGACACTATCTTCGCCGAGAGCGAGGTCCTCGAGAAGCGCGAGTCGAGTTCGCGCGACCACGTCGGCATCGTCACCACCGAACTCCGGGCGTTCAACCAGGATGGAACGAAGGTCCTCTCGCTCGAACGCACCCCCATGGTCCTCAAACGCGAGTACGCACAACCCACCGCCGAGCAGCCCCCGGGGTGGCCCGAGGGCGTCGGAACGCTGAACGCGGACCTCGACGGGGAGTAGTGGAGCGACGAGGAGGAGAGCCGCGGCGAGGGAGGCGGGGCGGGCGGACGAATCGGGCGCTCCGACCGGTCACAGCCGGTGTCCGCAGGCGCAGTTCCCGATGCAGTAGGTGGTCTCCGTCGTCTCCGAGAGCAGGCCGAGTCGCGCCATGGCGACGGAGACGGCGGCGGTCGCGTCCTCGCGCGGCCGCACCGACGACGCCGTCGCGCCGTACGGACTCGGTCCGACCGGGATTCGTTCGACGACCTCCCGTCGCTCGTGGTCGACGACCGCGACCTCGTCGGTCGTCTGGACGGGAACGTACAGTTTCGTCCGCGAGGGGTCCCACGTCCCGACGAACGCCGACCCGCCGAGGTCGAGTCGCTCCGCGACCGTCCGGTCCTCGAGGTCGACGACGGTGACGTCGTCCGACCCCGGAGTGAACACGTAGCCCGTCTCGGAGTCGGGGCCGATCTCGTTCGTCAACGGCCGGCGACCGAGTCCGTCCTCGGCGGTCACCTCGCCGAACGTCTCCGAGTCGGGGTCGGCGTCGAGGCGGAACTGCACGTGGGTCGGTTCGCGCGCGCTGACGACGACGTGTGCGCCGTCGGGCGTCCGTTCGAGCCAGTTCGCCCCGGAGCCGGTCTCCATCGACGCCGTCTCGGAGAGCGACCCGACCGCGAGCGCGCGGACGCCCCGCCCGACGTTGAGCCACAGCGAGTCCTCGCGGTCGTCCGTCAGCGTCGGGGTGTACTGGTTCGAGGGGAACGACGAGGAGAGTTCGACCGCCCTCGTCCCGACGCGCTCGTCGCGCTCCGGGTCGATGAGGCTCACCGTCCCGTCACCGGTGTTGAAAACGAACACGGTGGGTCGACGCGATGGGTCGTCTCCGCCGTCCGAATCACCCGCGTCGCGCAGACAGCCGGCCGTCGCGGCCGCCCCGGCGACCGCGCTCCCCTGCAGGAGTCGACGGCGGGAGACGTCGCCGGCGGGGCGGTCCGGCGCGTCGGCGTTCGGGTAGAGCGGGTCGGCGTCGGGGGATGTCATGACGGACGAGAGGAGCCGTGGGTAGTAAGGGGCACCGACGGTCCCTGTCGGGGTCGCACAGTCGGGACGCGTTTATGTCGACGGCCGCCGACGCGGGTTCCATGGATACGTTCGTCGTCGTCGGTGGTGACGCCGCCGGCATGTCGGCCGCGAGCAAGGCGAAGCGCGACGACCCCGACCTCGACGTCGTCGTCTTCGAGCGCGGCGAGTGGGTGTCCTACGGGGCGTGCGGCCTCCCCTACTACGTGAAGGGGGAGATACAGTCGCTCACCGACCTCGTCTCGGTGACGCCCGAGGAGTTCCGCGAGGAGCGGGACATCGACCTCCGGACGGGCCACGACGTCGTCGCCATCGACCCGGACGACCGCACCGTGACCGCGAGGAACGACGACGGGGAGGTCGTCCAGACGTACGACCACCTGCTCGTCGCGACGGGGGCGGCGGCGGTCACGCCCCCCATCGCCGGCCTGGACCGCGAGGGCGTCTACACCCTCGGGTCGATGGCCGACGGGAAGGACCTCCGCGAGTACGTCGGGCGCGCGCGCGAGCACCGCGACCTCCAGCAACCCGACCGGGGGCCGGCCTGCCAGTTCCTGGAGACGTGTACCGGTCCCGTCGGCGTCGTCGGCGGGGGGTACATCGGCGTCGAGATGGCGGAAGCGCTGGCGGCCAACGACTTCGAGGTCCACCTGTTCCAGCGCGGCGGCCGAATCCTGAAGTCGTTCAGCGAGGCGACCAGCGAGGCCGTCCTCGACCACCTCGACGAACAGGACGTCGCCGTCTACCTGCACGCGGAAGTCGAGGAACTCGCCGGCGGGGAGAGGGTAGAAGCGGTCGTAACCGCCGAGGAGCGCGTCCCCGTCGAGATGGTCCTCGTCGGGACGGGCGTCCGCCCGCGGACGGCGCTCGCCGAGGAGGCCGGTATCGAACTCGGCGAGACGGGGGCCATCGCGACCGACGCCTACTGCGAGACGAACCTCCCGAACGTGTACGCGGCCGGCGACTGCGCGGAGGCCGACCACGTCGTCACCGGCGACCCGGTGCACGTCCCGCTGGCGCTGACTGCCAACCGGCGCGGACGGGCCGTCGGCCAGACCGTCGCCGGCGAACGGACCGAGGGCGGCGGGGTCGCGGGGACCGCTGCCGTGAAGGCCTTCGACGTCGAGGCGGCCCGGACGGGTATCCTCGACCACGAGACGGCGCGGGCGGCCGGCTTCGACCCGCTGACGCGGACCATCGACGCGAACTCCCGGGCGGGCTACTACCCCGAGGGCGGGACGGTCCGGGTGACGCTCACCGTCGACCGGCCGTCCGGACGCGTCCTCGGGGGCAGTCTCGTCTCCGAGTACGGCGAGGGAGCCGTCCACCGGAGTCACGCCCTCGTCGGGGCGGTGACCGAAGGGGTGACCGTCGCCGACCTCGCGAACTACGACCTCGCCTACGCGCCGCCGTTCAACACGACCTGGGACCCCGTGCTGACGGCGGCGAAGGTCGTCGAGGGAGAGCGGTAGGCCTCGGTTCCCGACGCGTTCGTCGAGGTGACACGAACCGCTCGTGTCGTCGTTACCTCAAGGAATCATTGATTCAGTGAATCATTGAGTACAGGACCGCCGGTGCCCTACTACACAGTATCACGAATCGGCGGTTCCCTCGGGAAATGTTGGGATGTCGAGAACAGACCAGGCCCGAGACGGCGTCACTCCTCCCGAACGACCTGTTCGACCAGCACGTCGACGGTGCAGACCGTCTCGTCGTCGCTCGTGAGGTCGACCGACGCGGGCGTCGCGTCGCGGAGGGTCTCGTAGTCGACGGGCGACCGGTCCGCGTCGCTCCGATTACTCGGCCGTCTGACCGTCAGGGTGACCAGCACCTGCGGGCTCGACTCGCCGCCAGTCACCTGCAGCTCCTCCACCGAGGCGTCGAGGCGGTCGCCGAGCGCGTTCGAGACGACGACGATGGCACGGTTCTCGCAGTCTCCGTCGGAGAACGAGGTGTCGTTCGCCACCATCGCGCCTGCGTCGCCCGCGGGGTCCACCGCGGCGGTGATGGCGTCCGCGCGTCCGGCGGCGGGGGGCCGTTCGCTCGCCTCGCCGTCCGTATCCCCGTCGGTGTCGTCGGTCCCATCCGTCGCGCCGGACCCGGAGCGGGGGGCGCTACAGCCGGCGAGACCGGCCGCGACGGCGGCCACACCGGTCGTGAGGACGGCGCGACGGGTGGGGTGGTTCATACCCGTACTGGTGGACAGGGTGGTAAATACTTTCTCGAAATAGAGAATGTTTTGTCTCGTGTCTGTTCGGCGCGTCGCCGTCAGGAGAACGAGGGGAGGACCTCCTCGCGGTAGAGGTCGAAGACCGCCTCCTGGTCGTCGCCGATCTGGTGGACGTAGACGTGGTCGTAGCCGGCGTCGATGGCCGTCTGGATGCTGTCGATGTGCTGCTGGGCGTCGGGCCCGGTCATGATGCTCCCCTCGCGGATGTCGTCCGCCGAGACCATCTGCGTCGCCTGCTCGAAGAAGGCGGGCGTCGGGAGGACGGAGCTCAGTTCGCCCGGGAGCCCGGAGTTGGGCCACTGCTCGTGGGCGGTGCGGACGCCCGTCTCGTCGTCCTCGGCGACGCAGGCGTGGAGCTGACAGAACCGCGGGCCCTCCCCGCCGTGGTCCGCCCACGTCTCGAGGGTCTCCTGGGGACCCACCGACCAGAAGCCGTCGCCCATCTCGGCTGCCGACCGGGCGGTCCGGTCGCCGTAGGCGGACACGCAGATGGGTGGTTCCTCCTCGGGGAGCGTGAACAGGCGGGCGTTCTCGACGGTGTAGTGCTCGCCGTGGTGGCTCACCTCCTCGCCGCTCCACAGCTTCCTGATGACCGCGACGGCCTCCTCGAGCATCTCCAGTCGGACGGCGTGTTCGGGCCAGTGGTCCCCGAGGACGTGTTCGTTGAGGTTCTCGCCGGTGCCGACGCCGAAGAAGAACTCCCGGCCGTCGAACATCGCCGCGGCGGTGGCCGCCGCCTGCGCGTAGACGGCGGGGTGCATCCGCATGATGGGTGCCGCGACGCCGACGCCGACGTCCACCGCCTCGGTCGCCGCCGCGACCCCGCCGAGCGTCCCCCAGACGAACGGGGAGTGACCCTGGGCGCTCACCCACGGGTGGTAGTGGTCGGAGACGGAGACGAAGTCGAAGCCCGTCTCCTCCGCGCGACGGGCGTGGTCGACGAGGTCGTTCGGTTCGTGTTCCTCACTGGAGAGTGTGTAGCCGATGTGTGTCATAGTCGAACGGCCGGTCGTCGAGACCGGTCCGTAGCGCTTCTCCTGACGTCAGTCTAAGTGTACTGCAGGCGTGTGACTGCCGGCGTCTTCCGCACGCGGGCGGACACGGGAGAACTATACGGGTCCGTGGCATCGGTCCAGTCGTTCATATGACGACGATAGTCAACGCGCGTATCCCAGCCGAGGAGTTCGCGCTCCATCACACCCTCTCGACGGTTCCGGAGGTGGAGTTCGAGACCGAACAGATCGTCGAGACCGGCGACGACGTGGTGATGCCCCTCGTTTGGGCGCGGGGGTCGGACACGGAGGCGATTCGACAGGCCCTCGAGGAGGACCCGAGCACCGACAACGTCGACGTCCTCGCGGAGTTCGACGACGAACTCCTCTGCCAGATGGACTGGACCGGACAGGTACAGCTCGTGGTCCAGATGGTGACTAACTCCCGGGCGACCATCCTGAACGCCCGGAGTGAGGGCGACAGCTGGGAGTTCAAGGTGCTCTATCCGACCCGCGACTCGCTGTCGAAGACCCACGACTTCTGTGAGTCGCAGGGACTCACCTTCGAGGTCCGCTCCATCCAGGTGATGGAGGGCGAACCCTCCGGGCTCTACGGGTTGACCGACGAACAGTACGAGGCGCTGGCGACTGCCTTCGAGCAGGGGTACTTCTCCGTCCCTCGCCGCGCCGAGTTGAACGAGCTCGCGGCGGACCTCGGTCTCTCGCACCAGGCGCTCTCCGAACGCCTCCGGCGGGGCCACCGCGCGCTCATCAGGAACACGCTCCGGGCCAGCCCCGGCGAGGAGTGACCGGACGAGCACCGACCGTCAGGACTGTGTCGACCGCGCGAGCGCGTGGAGCGACGCCGGGTCGTCCCACAGTTCACCGATAGTAGCCGCGGCGAGGAACCGCGTCGGAGCCGCCACCCACTCCGTGTTCACCGACGACTCCGGGTCGGGGGCGGCCGTGTCGAACCACCACGCCACGTACCGGCCGTCGGCGAGTTTCGCCGTCGGGTACATCCGCCCATTCACCACGACGTCGACGCGCGTGCCGGACTCGACGGACGGCGTCTCCTCCGACTCGTCGGCGACGAGCAACTCGATGTCCACGCCCCCGTCCGTCACCACCACCGCCTCCCTCCCATCGTCCGGAGTACCCCGCTCGTCCCGACGCGTTCGACCCACCATACGGGGGATGCGACGCGGCGATACATAAATGTCAGTCAGGCGTACGTCCTGCACGTGTCAGACAATCAATCGCGAGAGAAAGTCATCAGGGTGTAGTGTCGGCACGGAGCCGTCGTCTCTCGAACGTTCTCGTTCGGTCCTCTGAGGTGAGGGACGATGGAACGGTTCGCCGCCGGAGTCGGTCGAGAGTCACGGACGTCGACCCCGAACTACGCTCATCGCTCGTTGCTCGTCACTCGTCACTCATCACTCGTCACTACCCCCACACCCCACGTTGCCGCTGTAAGTCGGAGGGAGGAGGCGCGGGTGTGGGAGCACGAGAACGAAAGAGAGACCACCCAAAGTGGGAAACGACCCAGAGCGAGAAACGACGGACACACACACCCCACGTTGCCGCTGTAAGTCGGAGGGAGAGGGGTCGACGGTTCTAGAATCGGCAGTTCTGTCTCTGAGGAATTCGACCGAAGGAACGAGGAGAGAGGGCGAGAGCGGCGATGAGGACGTCGCCGTTCGGATCGGACGGTGAAAGTGGGGCCGCACGCCATCGTGACGACGGGCACGCCAAAACGCTCATACGAACTCATACGACTAGAACGGAGAAACGTACACAAGCAAATCTATAAATAGTAATAGTGCTAATAGTCCACTAAGTAAGTTACAGTAACTTACGTAGTAACGGTAGTTACGAAGTGTCCAGTCGAAGTAGCGGTTCGTCCTCTCTCGCCGAATCACGTCATCTGCGGTGGTTCTCGCGCTCGTTCACCGAATCCTACACCACCGGCAGCGCTTCTCTTCCACCCCTCCTTCGCAGACTTACAGCGGCAACGTGGGGTGTGTGTCTCAGTGCTATTCGTTAACACGACGAGCTCCGGATATCATGTCGGTGCGACATCAGCTCATCGCGTCGCGTCCGAGGTCGGTCCGACGCTCTGTTCGTCTCGATTCACTCGGTGTACTCGACGTCTCTCGTCCGTTCGAGTCGTGACGGTTGCACGCGTCCCCGGCGCGGCCCCCAAGTCGTCGAGAATGCCGTGAAGGTCGTGAGAGTCGTGAGAGTCATGAGATCGTGAGTGTCGTGAGTGTGAGACCGGAACGGCGTCGACGGCACTGTCCGGACATCGTCGCCACACCGGTCGATTGCCTCTCTCGGACCACACACCGTCTCTAACCTGGTCTTACAGCGGCAATGCGGGGTGTCTGACCTCCGTCTGACACCGTCACTCTCGTGGCCGTCGTCTCGCTCCTCCTCCAATGGTTTCCTCGTCTCGCTCCTGACGGTCCTTCACCGATTTTTCCGTTCCCGTGTGATATCCCCGTCTCGTTGTCGACGTCTCGGGGGTCCGGACACCGAGGGCTCGACCCACTTACAGCGGCAGCGTAGTGACGATTACAGCGGTACCGTGGTGACCGTTACAGCGGCACCACGGTGAGTGTACTCCGGAAACGCGGTCGGCAATACTTTCCAGGCCTCCGACGAGCGTTCGGGATGTCACCGGCAAACGTTCCTACGCTGGCTTCAACAGGGTATTCAACGAATCGGGAACCGAATACAGCGGCAACGTGGTGCCCCTTACAGCGGCAACGCGGTGTGGATACAGCGGTACCGGGGTCCCCGTTACAGCGGCAACGTGGGGTGTCGCGATAGGAAGGTTGATACCCTTTCACAGAGAGGCGACGTACAACGGCAATGTCGGGTTCGAAAAACTACTTCGATGGCTTCGACCCCATCTTCCGGAACAAGGAACTCCTCCAGGTCACGCACCTGCCGGACGGCGACCGGATCATCGGTCGCAGCGAGGAACTCGACAACCTCGCGAACGCGCTGAAGCAGGCGACGAAGGGGTACACCCCGAACAACGTCTTCGTCTACGGGAAGACGGGGACGGGAAAGTCGCTCTGCTCGAAGTTCATCACCCGACAGCTCGTCGAGACGGCCGACCAGAACGACGTGAGCGTCGGGACCGCCTACGTCGACTGTCTGCAGGACACCACCGAGACGCAGGCCGTCCAGTCCATCGCGGACCAGTTGAACCGGCCCGCCGAGACCGACGTCTCGATTCCCGCCTCCGGGCTCAGCACCTCCGAGTACTACAAGCGCCTCTGGACCATCCTCGACGCCCGGCACGACGTGGCCGTCGTCATTCTCGACGAGATCGACAAACTCGACAGCGACGACATCCTCATGCAACTCTCGCGCGCCGTCGAATCCGGCAAACTCGACGACAGCACGCTCGGCATCATCGGCATCAGCAACAAGGTCCGGTACAAGGACAGCCTCAACGAGCGGGTGAAGTCGAGCCTCTGCGAGCGCGAGTTCGTCTTCCCGCCCTACGACGCCCAGCAACTCCAGGACATCCTCGCGTCGCGTCGCGACGCGTTCAAGCGCGGCGTGCTCGACGATTCGGTCGTCCCCCGTGTCGCGGCGCTCGCGGCGCGGGAACACGGCGACGCGCGCAAGGCCATCGACATCCTGCGCTACGCCGGCGAGATCGCCGAGGACGAGGGCGCAGACCGGGTGATGGAGGACCACGTCCGGCACGCCCAGGAGCGCGAGGAGCAGAACCGCCTCTCGGAACTCATCTCGAAGGCGACCCCCCACTCGAAGTACGTCCTCCTCGCGCTCGCGTACCTCACCGTGCAGACGGCGGGCGAGGACACCGACGCCACCGAGGTCGACGTCGCCTCGAACGACGTCTACGAGATGTACAAGCAGGTCTGCAAGCGCGAGCAGTCCGAACCGCTGAAACGTCGGCGCGTCCGCGACCTGCTCTCGGAACTCGAGTTCCTCTCGGTCATCGAACAGCAACGCCAGTGGGAGGGCCGCGGGAAGGGCAACCGGATGGTCAACCGCCTCGTCGACGACCCCGACCTCGTCATCTCGGCGTGCCGGAACACGACCGTCTGAGTCGCCCGCTACCCACTTCTCACGTCTCTTCTCCTACTTTCCGTCTCTTCTCCTACTTTCCGTCTCTCCCCACTCCCCTATTTCTCTCCCTACTTTCCGTCTTCCCTCACTCCCCCCATTTCTCTCCCTACTTCCCGTCTCTCCTCATTATCCACGCCCCTCCTCTTTCGCTACGTCGTTCTCCCCTCCTCGTCCTCGACGCTCTCGTGTCCGCCGCTCGCTTCGACTCGCCACCGACCCGTCACGTGCTTGCCGAACGTCCATCCCAACACTCCCCGAACGGTCGGGAGATGGACGAACTCTCAGAGGCCGACGTGTTCGACCTGCTCCGTCGTCACTGCAACCCCGCAGGGTGCGAGCAGCGAATCGTCCGGGTCGCCCGTCCCGACGCCCACGGCGGAGTCGGGAGCGTCCTCTACTCCATCGAGGGCGGCCCGCCGCGGGGATACGCCCTCTACATCCCCGACCGCCGAAGTCTCAACGTCTACAACAGCTACGGTCGGCGGGTCCACGTCCTGACCGACACGCTCGTCTACGACGCCCCGAAGCGACCGACCCCGATGGACTGAGCGCGACCGCTCTACGTTTATCAGCACGGTCGCACTACTCCGGGGTATGACCGACACCCCATCCGACCTGCCCCCGGAGACGCGCGTCGGCCGCGTCGCGCTCCGGGTCGCCGACCTCGACCGCCTGACCGCGTTCTACCGGACCGTCGTCGGCCTCGACGTCCTGACCCGCCACGACGACCGGGCCACGCTCGGCGCCGGCGACGCGCCACTGCTGGAACTGGTCGCCGCCCCCGACGACTCGCCACGGGGGGACGACGAGGCGGGCCTCTTCCACACGGCGTTTCGCGTCCCCTCGCGCGCCGCGCTCGCCGCCGCGCTCGCACGCGTCCGTGACGAGTGGCGCCTCGACGGTGCCTCGGACCACGAGGTGAGCGAGGCGCTCTACCTCACCGACCCGGAGGGAAACGGCATCGAGGTGTACCGCGACCGGCCCCGGACGGAGTGGCCCCACGCGCCCGACGGCTCCGTCCGGATGTCGACGCTCCCGCTGGACCTCGAGGCGCTCTCGGCCGCCGCCGACACGCCCGCGGCCGTCGTACCGGCGGGGACGGACGTAGGGCACGTCCACCTCGAGGTCACGTCGCTCGCGTCGGCCCGCGCGTTCTACGTCGACGCGCTCGGTCTGCGGGTCCGCCAGCGCTACGGCGACGAGGCGCTGTTCGTCGCCGCCGGCGACTACCACCACCATATCGGACTCAACACGTGGAACGGCCGGTCGGTCCCACGCACGGGTCGCGGACTCGACTGGTTCGAACTGCTCGTCCCGCCGGCGACGCTCGACGCGGTCGAACGCCGACTCGCGGCCGACGACGTCGCCGTGGACCCCGTCGACGGCGGCCTCGACGTACGAGCCCCCGACGGGGTGGGCCTCAAACTCCGGACCCCGTAGGCCCTCTCCGGCCTGTCCCGGCAGCCTGTATCGCCTCACCTCGTCCGCGCCTCACTCACCGGTACATGACGCCGACGCTCGCGGTTCGGTGGTGACTGTCCTCGAAAAGGAATGCAGGTGGGGATGCATCCACGGTGGTTGCCGGTGTGCGTCGGGGAACGCCGTTTCACCGGTATCCCAGCTATGACCCGCTGTGGTTTGGTTAGCCGGTGGTTTCAGGTCGGAAACGGTGTGAGTCAGCGTGCCCGACGGGTCCGTCGCGAGGTCGCGGGGTCGCGTGTGTCGCGGCGGTCGTGCACCCCGGGGCGGCGAGCGGCCGCCCCGTACCGAGTCTGAGTGCGTGCCAGTTCGTCGGGAGTCGACCGCTCGCCTCGAGCGGCCGGTCGTCGGCCGTACCTCGTCCCCGTGGCCGACGTGCCGGGGTCGCCCCGAGTTCGCAATGGGTCTTCTGGTTCGACGCCCGACCTCAGTCGAGCGACTCGGCCGCCCCGGTCGACGAGAGGCCGTTCTCGTCGAGGACCTCGCGCACGACTGGCGGGAGGAGGTCGGTCGACCAGCCCTGAGGCGGCCGTCGGACCGGTCGTCCGGCGACGCGAACCGAGACGAGTGTGGCGTGGTGTCGGTCCAGCAGGCGGAACCCGTAGCGGAAGTCGCGACCGCTCTCGTCGGTGGCGGTGACGTGGACTTCGCCGCCGGGTGGCGCGGCGGCCTCCAGGTCGTGTCGGTGCAGTCGGACCGCGCCGGCGGGCGAGACGGCGCGCGACCCGCAGGCCGGACAGTACCCGGGGTGGGGGTCGACCCCGATGTAGGCGTAGTCGTGGCCGCAGTCGTGACACCCGAGGGGGCCGCCGTCGCCGTTCGACCGCACCGTCACGCCACCCCGTGCTCGTGGGCGGCTTCCAGCAGTTCGCGGTAGCGGTTGCGGATGGTCACCGCGCTCACGTCGACGACGTCGGTGATGTCCGCCTGTGTGAGCTCCGCGCCGGTGAGCAGGCCGGCGGCGTAGACGGCGGCGGCCGCGAGGCCGACGGGGGTCTTCCCGACGTGGACGCCCTCGTCGATGCCCGCCGCCAGCACTCGCCGGGCGGTCTGTTCGGTCTCGTTCGAGACGCCGACGTCGCTCGCCACCCGCGGGAGGTAGTCGCTCGGGTCGGCCGGCGGCACGCCGAGTTCGAGTTCGCGCAGGAGGTAGCGGTAGGTCCGCTCGAACTCCAGTCGTTCGACGCGGCTGACCGCCGCGAGGTCACCCGTCGAACGCGGGACGCCGGCGAGGCGACTGGCGGCGTAGAGCGCGCCGGTCGCGACGCCCTCGATGGACCGGCCGGGCAGGAGGCCCGCGTCGAGCGCGCGGCGGTAGATGACGCTGGCGGTCTCCCTGACGTTCTCGGGGAGGCCGAGGGCGCTGGCCATGCGGTCGATTTCCCCGAGCGCCTGCTTGAGGTTGCGCTCCTTGGAGTCGCGGGTGCGGAAGCGCTCGTTCCACGTGCGCAGCCGCTGCATCTTCTGGCGCTGGCGCGAGGAAAGGGCGTTCCCGTTGGCGTCGCGGTTCTGCCAGTCGATGTTCGTCGAGAGCCCCTTGTCGTGCATCATCTCCGAAGTGGGGGCGCCGACGCGCGACTTCTGGTCCCGTTCGGCCGAGTCGAACGCGCGCCACTCCGGGCCGCGGTCGATGCTCCCTTCCTCGACCACGAGGCCGCACTCGGTGCAGGCGCGTTCGCCCCGCTCCGCGTCGGCGACCAGTCGTCCGCCGCACTCCGGACACGCCTCCGCCTCGTGTTCACCCGCTCGGTGTCGCTCCGTCCCGTCGTCCCGATTGATTCGGTGTACTGTTTGCACGTAGACCACCGCCGGGAGCCGTCCCGACGCCTCGCTTTCCTCACTGTGGAGGACACAGCCAGCCTCCGTATAGTTTGAGTTGGTCAATACCAATGTTCACGAACGATGCACGGTGTCGTGCCACCGATTGCCGTATCTCGACCCGTCGTTCGTGGACGAGACGTCGACTGATTCGGAACCGAACGAGCACGTCAGGTACGCGCCCGACGAAACAGTTACTTGGTATGAGCCGAATTGAGGCTCGTGAAGGAGTACGTGTTCACCGTCGAGTACCCCACGGGTGCGGGGGCGCTCTCGGACGTCTTCATCGAGCACCCGGACGCGATGTCGAAGACCATCGCGTGCGTGGTCAGCGACGACTCGATGTGGCGCGTCGACCGGATGACCGGGCCGGAACCGGCCGTCGACGCCATCGAGGCGTGCGCGCTCGACCCCGAACAGTGCAACGAGTGCCCCGGGGCGGGCTGTCCCTCCCACCGCGAGCACGAGGTGCTCTCGCGCGACGCCACGAGCTGTACCTACTACACCTACCGGACCGACATCGACCGCTGTCCCTCCCTGCCGTCGCTCGCCGCCGAGCACCTCGGCGACGGCGTCCTCTACGAGGCGCTGCGCCGCGGCGACGGCTACACCTGGCGCGTCCTCGTCCGAAAGGACGCGAACGTGGGGCGGCTCTTCGACGCGCTGCAGGGGGCGTACCCGGAGGGGGTGACGGTGTCGCTCTCGCACCTCCGTTCGCCCACCCACTGGGGCGACGAAGCCATCTCCATCGCCGACCTCCCCTACGAACAGCGCGAGGCGCTCGAGGTCGCCGTCGCCCACGGCTACTACGCCACCCCGCGGGAGGCGAACCTCAACGAGATCGCCGAGCGCATCGACGTCCCCCAGTCGACGCTACAGTACCGCCTCCAGCGCGCGGAGTCCTGGCTCGCCAACAACTTCGTCGCCGAGTGCCTCGAACCCTGAGCCCGAGCGGTACGCTCTTGGGGCGTGCGCTCCTCCCCGAAAGTATGAACCCGAAACGGCTCCTCGCCGCGCTGTTCCTGACCGTCGCCGTCCTCTTCGGCGTCCACTACGCGCTGTTCGGCGCGCTCCCGCTCGGCAAGCCCCAGGTGCTCGACGAGGAGGGGGTCGACACCGACACCGTCGACGCCGACGCGTCGGCCTGAGCGCTCACTCGGTCTCGTCTCCCTCCTCGGTCCCGAACTGGTCGACCGCCGAGTCGGCCGTCTCGACCTCCGTCACGTCGCCCGCGTCGGTCCCGACGGCGCGCGCCAGTCCGGCGACGAGGTAGGCGGCGCTCGCGAGGTTCGTCGCGAGCGGCGTGTCGTGGACGTCACAGATGCGCAACAGGGCCGTGATGTCCGGTTCGTGGGGCTGGGCGCGCAGCGGGTCGCGCAGGAAGACGATGCCGTCGAGGGCGTCCCGCGCCACCTCCCCGCCGATCATCATGTCGCCGCCGAGCGGCCCGGAGGCCATCGGCTCGACGGTCAACTCGGTCTCCTCGTCGAGACGCTTGCCGGTGGTCCCGGTGGCGATGAGGTCGCACTGGGCGAACGTCTCCGCGTGTTCGTTCGCGAACGCGACGAGGTCCGGTTTCTTCTCGTCGTGGGCGATGAGCGCGATGCGTGGCATACCCTGGCTACCGCCCGGTGTGACAAGAGTGTGCGTGTCGCGAGCGACGCGTCCGTCGGCGAGCGAGGGGGGTCACTCCTCGCGGGGCGGTTCGGGGGGGTACGTCGCGCGCGTGAAGGTGATGCCGTGGCCGGTGCCGACGATGCGTCGGGAGCCGAAGACGCCGCGGACGGTCCGTCGGAGGTGCGCGCCCACGCCCACGTCGACGACGTCCTCCGAGGGGACCTCGGGTTCGTCGCGGTTGGTCACGACCAGTCGTGGTCGGTCGCGGGAGGTGGCACCGGGGTCGAAGTCGAGGGACATACTGTTCACGTAGACAGAAGGTGGCTTAATTCGAGGAGATAGTTCCGCTGGTAAGGAATGGCATACGCGACGCCATCGCACTCAAATGGGCCCTTTGAAATCCCACGGAACGACCGTCTCGACCGTTATACGCGTCGTAATTCGGTCAATACACCGTGTAGTGACTTTCCGTTGTCACGAGCCTCCTCGCGTGGTCAGTCCTCCGCGAGCGTATCGACGGCCGCCCGGTCGCCGGTCACCGTCCCCCCGCGCCACGTCCCCCGGCGGTACCAGCCGTAGGCGAGGAGCGCACCCAGCAGGTTCGAGACGGCGAAGCCGACCCAGATGCCGACGCGACCGATGGCGAACGCGCCGGCGACGGCGATGGGGAGGCGCAACACCCCGAGGACGACGATGGAGACGACGGCCGCGTTGAGCGTCTTGCCCGCGCCGCGGAAGGCGCCGGTGTAGGCGCGCGCGATACCGATGCCGCCGAACGAGACGGCGACCACGCGGAGGAACTCGACGGCGACGGCGACCACCTCGGGGTCGCCGGAGAACACCGAGGCGATGGGCTGGGCGGCGACCCAGACGACGACGCCGAGCGCCGAGAGCGCGACACCCATCGTCCGGGCGGCGACGGCGGCGGTGCGGGCGGCCCGGTCGGGCTTGCCGGCACCGATGTTCTGGCCGGTCATCGTCTCGACGCCCTGTTCGACCGCTATCGCCGGGAGGAACACGAGGGAGAAGATGCGGACGGCGATGCCGTAGCCGGCGACGACGGGCGTCGCGAACAGCGACACGACGGCGAGCATCAGGTTGACGGAGATGGCGCTGCCCATCCCGTCGAACGAGGCGGGGAGGCCGAGGCGGGCGAGGCGCCCGAAGGTGGGGAGGTGTGGGCGCAGCTGCCACCCCTTCAGCTGGGGTCCCTGCGCCCCCCGGAACAGTATCCACAGGCCGACGGCCATGGCGAGGGCCCGCGCACCGACCGTCGCGTAGGCGGCGCCGACGATGCCGAGTTCCGGGACCGGCCCCCACCCGAAGATGAACACGGGGTCGAGCGCCATGTTCAGCACGACGGTGCCGAACATGACGACCATCGGCGTCACGGTGTCGCCGTAGCCGCGCATCAGCGAGACGAAGACGCTGAACCCGAACAGCAGCGGCATCGCCAGCCCGATGAGTCGCATGTACCCCGTCGCCAGCGGCCGGACCGCGTCGCTCGCGCCGAGCAGCGCGAGCACCGGGTCGACGAGGAAGTAGGTGGCGACGCCGAGCATCGCCGAGACGAGGAACGTCGCCGTGAGGGTCTGTCCCGCCGCGAACGACGCCGCCTCGGGGTCGTCGGCACCGGTGTGCTGTGCGACGAGGATGGCGCCCGCCACCGACAGCCCCAGGCCGAGGGAGATGAACAGCCAGACGAGCGGGAAGGCGAACGTGATGGCCGCCAGCTCCTCCGTGCCGTACTGCCCGAGCCAGAAGGTGTCGGCGAGGTTGTACGCCGTCTGGAGCAGGTTCGAGACGACCAGCGGGAGCGAGAGGTAGAGGAGAGGACGGCCGATGTCGCCGTCGGTGAGGTCGAACTCGTCCCGCCGGGGGAACAGTCGCCTCATCGGCCGGTCCGGCGACCCGAATCGGCGGCGATACGTGGAGGTCCGGGGAACACGACAGTACTGGGTCGGAGACCCGTTTGTAGCTGTCGCTCCCGTGCGTGTGGTTCTCGTGCACGGCCCGCGTCGGCGGGGCCGAAGACGCTTACACCCCACGGCGTGAGTCACGGCGTATGGAGTACACGCGACTCGGTTCGACCGGACTGGAGGTGTCCCGACTCTGCCTCGGCTGCATGAACTTCGGGAGCGGCGAGCCGTGGATGATGAACGACCGCGAGGCGAGTATCGCCCTCGTCGAACGTGCGCTCGACGCCGGCATCAACTTCTTCGACACGGCGAACATCTACTCGCACGGCGAGAGCGAGGCCATCCTGGGGGAGGCGCTCTCGAGCTACGACCGGGAGGAGTGCGTTATCGCCACGAAGGTGTACGGCCCGATGTTCGACGGTCCGAACGGACAGGGGCTGTCGCGCAAGCACATCATCGACCAGGCGCACGCGAGCCTCGACCGCCTCGACACCGACTACATCGACCTCTACCAGATACACCGCTGGGACGACGAGACGCCGATAGAGGAGACGCTCGCGGCGCTCACCCACCTCGTGGAGACGGGCGTGGTCCGCTACGTGGGGGCGAGCACGATGGCGGCCTGGCAGTTCGCGAAGGCGCTGTTCACGGCCGACCGCGAGGGGGGAGAGCGCTTCGTCTCGATGCAGGCGGAGTACAACCTCGTCGACCGCCACGAGGAGGCGAACGTCCTGCCGCTCTGTCGCGACCAGGACGTCGGCGTCGTCCCGTGGTCGCCGCTGGCCGGCGGCTTCCTCACGGGGAAGTACGAGCGCGGCGGGTCGCGCGAGCACGGCCGCGCGGCCGACGACGAGTTCATGGACAAGCGCTTCACCGAGGAGAACTGGGCGGTCCTCGACGCCGTGCGCGACGTCGCAGAGCGCGAGGGCGCCACGCCGACGCAGGTGAGCCTCGCGTGGCTGCTCGGGTCGGACGTCGTCGACGCGCCCATCGTCGGCCCGCGCACGGAGGAGCACCTGGCGGACGCCCTCGGCGCGTTCGACGTCGACCTCTCGGCGGCCGACCGCGACCGCCTGCAAGCCCCGATAACCCCCGTCTGGAACCCCGACATCGGCGATACGTGAGCGCGCTGGACCCGCCGACCGCGGCCGGCCGGGAACAGAACCGATAATACGGACCTCGTTCCACGTTCGAGGTATGTTCGAGGCGCTCCTAGAGGACGTCGGCTTCCTCCTGTTCGGGGTCGGCGCGATCGGCGCGGTCGCAGTGCTCGCCGTCTGGATGACCGGCCTCATCCCGCTGACGGTCACCGCCGCCCTGATGCTCCTGTTCACGCTCGGCTGTCTGGGCGGCCTGTTCAAGCACCTGCTCGACGCGATGGGCGGTCCCGAGTCGCCGGCGCGCTAGCGCGGCGGCCACCTTCTCCGACCGACTCGCCGTCCGGGGAGCGGCCGCTCCGTCCGTCGTCGCTTCCTCCCGTCTCGGTAGCGAGGCGCTACCATCGTTGAAAAGCGTGGGAGTCGTGGGGGGGAACGACGCCCGAGGGGGGTGTTGGGGGTGGTATCCAACGACTACCCCTTGGTAGTTATCACTGAAATACTTTATGAATTTATTAATTTCACGTCGATATAATATCGCTTCCCGGGCGGACGCCACCGACGCCCGTGACCGTCCGACCCTCGAACTATTTATTCGATATTGAGTAAAATATTTATCCAACCGGCTGTTACTCACAGACATGGCTACGAGACACGTCGAGTCCTTCGACCGCCTCTACGTCGGTGGGGAGTGGGTACCGGCGGAGGGAACGCTCACGGTGCGGGACCTCGCGGACGGGGGGACGTTCGCGACGGTCGGAGCCGCGAGCGCCGAACAGGCGGACGCGGCGCTGACGGCCGCCGAGCGCGGGGCCGAGGCGATGCGCGAGAGCACCATCGTCCAGCGCGCGGAGTGGCTGGCCGCCATCGCCGACGGCATCGAGGCGCGCCGTGACCGCCTCGCCGACACCATCGTCCGCGAGGCGGGCAAGCCCATCGCCAGCGCCCGCAACGAGGTGGACGCGGCCACGGAGCGCTTCCGGCGCGCGGTCGAGGAGGCGCGTTCGCTGCAGGGCGAGTACCGCGAGGGGACGACCGAGGGCCACGAGGGGTGGCGCGCGCTCGTCAAACCGGTCCCCGTCGGGACGGTGCTCTGTATCGCGCCGTACAACTACCCGCTGGCGACGACGGCGCTGCAGGTCGCCCCGGCGCTCGCCGCCGGTAACAGCGTCGTCCTCAAGCCGGCGAGCCAGACGCCAGTCAGCGCCCGCCTCCTCGCCGAAATCGTCGAGGAGGTGGGGCTCCCCGACGGCGCGCTCAACTACGTCTCGGGGCGCAGCAGCGAGGTCGGCGACGAACTCGTGAGCGACGCCCGGGTCGACGCCATCGCCATGACCGGGTCGTCGGGCGCCGGCGAGCACGTCGCGCGCGCGAGCGGGATGGTCCACCTGCACATGGAACTCGGGGGGAACGCCCCCGCAGTCGTGTTCCCCGACGCGGACGTCGAGGCGGCGGCCGCCGCCTGCGCGAAGGGGTCGCTCAAGTACGCCGGCCAGCGCTGCTCGGCGGTGAGCCGCGCCCTCGTCCACGAGGACGTCCACGACGGCCTCGCCGCCCGCGTCGACGCGGCGATGGACGACTGGCAGCTCGGCGACCTCTTCGACGAGGGGACCGCGCTCGGCCCGCTCATCGACGAGTCGCAGGCCGAGTGGGTCGAGGAACTCGTCGAGGACGCCGTCGCCCGCGGCGCGACGCTCGTCCGCGGCGGCGAGCGCGACGGCGCACACTTCGAACCCACCCTGCTGACGAACGTCCCCCACGACGCCCGCATCGTCCACGAGGAGCAGTTCGGTCCCGTCGTCGCCCTCGTCCCCTTCGCGGACGAGGCGGAGGCACTCGCGCTGGCCAACGGCGGCGACCTCGCGCTCGACGCCGCCGTCTTCACGAGCGACTACGACCGCGCGCTCCGGGTGGCCGAACGCGTCGACGCCGGCGCGGTCCGCATCAATGGTGCACCGAGCCACGGTCTCGGCGACATCCCCTTCGGCGGCGAGAAAGCCTCCGGTATCGGCCGCGAGGGTCTCGGCGTCACCATCGAGTCGTTCGTCCAGACGAAGAGCATCGTTCTCTGAGTGGGGCGGCGGGACCGCCCACGCGCCAGTGTTTCGCTCGCCGAGGTCGAGCAGAACCTTCTATGTCTCTAAATCAAAGTTGAAAACTTAATGTAATATCTATAAAACGAATTTTACGCTGCCGTGTCTGTTCGCGTGGGTGCTGCGCCGAGTGCTCGTAACCGAAGGGGTTTACCCCCGAATGACCGTACGTCCGTCCCTCCGTGCCTTCGCTCCCGTCGAACCCGGTCCGTGGCGCGCTCCTGTGGGTGGGGCTGGTGCTCGCGCGACTCGGCCTCCTCGACCGCACGCGGGTCGTCCGGACGACCGACCTCGCCTGGCCGCGGGTGGTCACCGGCCTCGCGCGGATGTCGAAGTCGGCGGTCGACGTCGCGATGGTGGGCCTCGCGCTGGGGTCGAGCGCCATCGCCGGCGTCGGCTTCGCCACCCCCTACTGGGGGCTGGCGTTCGCGCTCGGCGGCGGCGTCGCCGGCGGCACCATCAGCCTCGTCTCCCAGCGCTACGGCGCCGACCGATTCGACGAACTCGACCGGTCGGTGAAGGCGAGCGTCGTCGTCGCTCTCTGTCTCACCCTCCCCGTCTCGGCACTGTTCGCCGCGTTCCCGACCGAACTCGTCGCGCTCGTCGGGACCGGCGAGGCGGCGGTCGCCTACGGCGCGACGTACCTCCGGGTGGTCGCCCTCGGCGTCCCGTTCGCCGCGCTCAACCTCGTCGCCAGTCGGACGCTCGTCGGCTGTGACGACGCGCGAACGCCCATGCTGGTGCGCGCCGGCGGGGCCGTCGCCAACGTCGGCGTGAACGCGCTGCTCGTCTTCGGCCTGGGTCTCGGGGTCTTCGGCGCGGCGATGGGGACGGTGCTCGCGAACGTGCTGGTGACGCTCGCCTTCGCGTGGGGGCTCCTGCGCGGCGGCCTCCCCCTGGTCGGGGCGTTCCCGGTCACGCTCGACGTGCGCGGTCCCCACCTCGACTGGTCGCTCGCGCGCGACCTGACCGATATCGCGACGCCCCTGGTGCTGACGAACCTCGCGCGCATCGGCGGGCAGTTCCCCTTCCTCGCCGTCGTCGGCCTCTTCGGGGAGGAGGTCGCCGCGGCGTTCGTCATCGCGCTCCGGGTGCGCGACCTGCTGGACACGCCCGGGTGGGGGTTCGGCCTCGCCTCCAGCAGCCTCGTCGGCCAGTCGCTCGGCGTCGGCGCGGAGGACGACGCCGCGTCGTACGCACAGGACGTCCTCCGGTTCGCGCTCGCGGTCTACCTCGTGGCCGCGGCGAGCGTCTTCGCCGTCGCCGACTGGGTCGGCCGCCTGTTCGTCGCCGACCCCGCCGTCGTCCCGCTGGTCGGCGGGTTCGTCTCCGCCGTCTGCGTCAGCGTCGTCTTCTACGGCGTGACCAACGGCGCGACGGGGCCCCTCCGCGCGAGCGGCGACACCCGCTGGCCCCTCTACGGGCAGGTCCTCGGCCTCTACGGCGTCGCGCTCCCCGTCGCCTCCCTCGGGACGACGACCGACCTCGGCGTCACCGCCCTCTACCTCGCGCTCGTCCTCGAGACGGCCGTCCCCGCCGCCGTCGTCTACTACCGCTACCGGAGCGGCCGCTGGAAGTCCATCAGCCGCGCCTACCGACCGGCCGCGGCCGACGACTGAGTGGGGGTACCATCGTCCCCGGCGACACGTCTAGCGACCGCTCCGGCGACACGTGTCGCACCGACGATCGTCACCTCGCAGCGTCGGCTCCGATACGTGCCCCTCTCTCGGCGTCGGGGGAGCAAAGGACAGTAGCAGGAGAGGAGGCGGCGGGACGCGCCAGGGGGGTAACGGCGAACCAGAGGGGGGGACTCTGGCCGGTCTCGTCCCACGGCCTACCAGGGGGGTGTGTCGGGGCGCCGCAGTTCGTGTGCCGCCGACGGATTGTCCATTCGGGGTGTCCGTAATGAGTTTTCTGGTCGCTACAATCTACTTAAAACAACCCAATCGAAACTCGAACAGGGTCTCAGCCGCCGGTCGCGTTCGGTTCGGTCCCGTCGGCCGTCGCGTTCGCCGTGGTCGCGTTCCCGTCGGTAGCGTTCCCCACTGTCGTGTTCCCGTCGGTGGTGTTCCCGCTGGTAGCGTTCTCGTCGGTGGTGTTCGCACTCTCACCGTCGGTCGCGTTCGCGTCCGACCCGTTCGCGTCCGACGACGTGCCGTCGTCGCTGTCGTCACTCGTCTCGTTCCCGCCGCCCGCCGTCTCGTCCTCTTCGGCCGAGTCCTCGTCGTCCGTCGCGTTTTCGTCGCCGGACGAGTCGTCGTCGCTGTCGTCCGTCGTCCCCCGGTCGTCCGTCGCCTCGTCGTCGTGCTCGCGTTCGTCGGTTCCGTCGTCCGTCGACGTCCCCTCATCGGAGGCACTCGTCGACTCGTCGGTGGAGTCGTCCGTCGACTCGTCACCGTCGCCATCGCCGTCGCTGTCGTCGGACCCGTCGGGCGTCCCCGCGTCCTCGGGCGTCTCCTCGCCGCCGTCGTCAGCCGACTCGTCGGTGGAGGCGTCGGTTCCCTCCCCGTCGTCGGTCGCGTCGTCCGGCCCCGTCCGCGTGGCGGTCCCGCCGTCCGCGTCCGCCCCCGCCGCGGCGCGGTCGGTGTCGTTCGCCCCGGTCGTGTTCGCCCCGGTATCGTTCGCATCGTCCCCGCCACCGGCACCGGCGCCGCCGAGCAGACCGCCGCCGCCGGCGCTCTCGTCGACGTCGGAGTCGTTGGTGAGCTCCGTCGAGTTCTCGTCGAGGAACGTGTACAGGGAGGGTCCCGCGACGACGGAGAAGCCGATGACGAGCGTCAGCGGGACGACGAACAGCACCAGTATCACGATGGCGCCCTTGACGTGCCCCGCGGGGGTCTCCGGCGGCCCGCCGTCGGCCGCCCGCGCCCCGCGTCGTTGTGTCGGCATTATCACGACCGATGAATGTGCATCGAATAAGGGTTCCCGTTTCCTCGGCGGCCGAGGCCGTCGACGTGGATACCGCAAGGCTTTGCGCGTCCCCGCGAAAGGGCGGGACGATGCTGCCGGTCCGTCCGTCGCCAGACCGTCCGATCCGCGCCGCCCGTGCGTCCGACCCGCTGACGGCGCTCGCGGGCGTCGACGAGGCGACGGCCGACCAGTTGCGCGTCGAGGCGGGCGTCGATTCGGTCGCCACCTTCGTCCGCGGGGCGCTCACGGTCCCCGGCGTGATGCCGTCGGCCCGCGTGCCGACGGCCGCGCAGGCCGTCTGTGCGGCGACGCTCTCGCCCGCTGACCTGCGCGTCCCCGACGCGGCGTCGGCCCGCCTCCAGCAACTCTGGACGGCCTTCGGCGGGCGCCGACTCGGTCCGAACGGCTTCGAGAGCGCGAGCGCGGCCCGGACGACCCGCTATCGGACCCACGGCGACTGGCTGGTCGCCGGCCGTCCCGTCCACTCGCGGCCGTCGTCGCCCGACCCCTGGACCGAGTGGCCCCGCGCCGCCGCGCTGCGAGCGGGACCGACCCTCCAGGTCGAACGCGACGCGATACCGACGGTCCGCGTCGAGAGCGCGGGCGCGAGCGCCGCGACGCTCGTCCCCGCGGTGGACCTCGACGCGCTCTCGTGGCTCGTCCTCGACCGCCCGTTCGACGGGCCCGCCTCCGACACTCCGTTGCGCCCGTCGATGCGACTGCTCGATGGCGGTCCGCTCGCCGTCGTCGCACCCGACGCCGCCGACGGCTGGACGCTGTTCGCACCGCTCGCGGACGCCGCCCGAGAGCAGTCGTCGGGACACGAGTGGCTCCTCGACGGTCCCCGACCCGAACGGTTCGCGCTCGACGCCGACGCGCTGCTTTCGAACGTTCGGTGAGATTTCTATTCATCTTCACTTTCGAAAGCGCAAACCGCGTAAAGCGTCGTCCCCTATCTCCCACCAATGAGTCACCGAACCACCCATCTCGACATCAGCGGGATGAGCTGTGCGAACTGCTCGCAGACCATCGAGCAGGCGCTGCGGGCGCTCGACGGCGTCGAGTCGGTGTCGGTCAACTACGCCACCGACGAGGGGACCGTCGAGTACGACCCCGAGCGCACGTCGCTCGCGTCGGTGTACGGGGCCGTCGAGGACGCGGGCTACGCGCCCGTCGCCGAGACGGTGAGCCTCGGCATCACCGACATGACCTGCGCCAACTGCGCCGAGACGAACCAGGAGGCGCTCGAGGGCGTCCCCGGCGTCGTCCGCGCCGACGTCAACTACGCTACCGACGAGGCGTCGGTCACCTACAACCCGAACGACGTCTCGCGCGAGCGCCTCTACGACGCCATCGAGCGGGCGGGCTACACCCCCGTCCGCGAGGAGGGAGAGGGGGACGGCGACGAGCGCCGCGAGCGCGCCCGGACGGACGAGATTCGGAAAGAACGCACCCGGACGCTGTTCGGCGCGGCCCTCTCGGCACCGCTGCTCGTCATGCTCGTCTTCGAACTGTTCGCGCCGGGCGTCCTCCCGGAGACGGTTCCCGGTACGGGGGTCGCGCTCGGGTGGGCCGCCTTCGCGCTGGCCACGCCCGTCCAGTACGTCCTCGGCAAGCCGTTCTACGTCAACTCCTACAAGGCGCTCGTCGTGAACCGCCGGGCGAACATGGACGTGCTCATCGCGCTGGGGTCCTCGACGGCCTACCTCTACTCCGTGGCCGTCCTCGTGGGACTCGTCGCCGGCGGGCTCTACTTCGACACGGCGGCGCTCATCCTGGTGTTCATCACCCTCGGGAACTACCTCGAGGCCCGCTCGAAGGGGCAAGCCGGCGAGGCGCTGCGCTCGCTGCTCGAACTGGAGGCGGACACCGCCACCGTCGTCGAGGAGGACGGCACCGAGCGCGAGGTGCCCCTCGAGGACGTCGCGGTCGGCGACCGCCTGAAGGTGCGCCCCGGCGAGCGCATCCCGACCGACGGGGTCGTCGTCGAGGGGCAGTCGGCGGTCGACGAGTCGATGGTCACCGGCGAGTCCGTCCCCGTCGAGAAGGGCGAGGGCGACGAGGTGGTCGGCTCGACGGTCAACGAGAACGGCGCGCTCGTCGTCCGTGCGACGAAGGTCGGCGAGGACACGGCGCTCCAGCAGATCGTCCGCACCGTCAAGGAGGCCCAGTCGCGCCAGCCCGACATCCAGAACCTCGCCGACCGCATCAGCGCCTACTTCGTCCCGGCGGTCATCGCCAACGCGCTGTTCTGGGGGGTCGTCTGGCTGCTCTTCCCCGCGGCGCTCGCCGGCCTCGTCGACTTCCTCCCGACGTGGGGGCTGGTCGCCGGCGGCCCGGCCGTCGCGGGCGGGTCGGTGTCGGCGTTCGAGTTCGCCGTCGTCGTCTTCGCCAGCGCGGTGCTCATCGCCTGTCCCTGCGCGCTGGGACTGGCGACGCCCGCCGCGACGATGGTGGGGACGTCCATCGGCGCGCAGAACGGCGTCCTGTTCAAGGGCGGCGACGTCATCGAACGCGTCACCGACATCGACACCGTCGTCTTCGACAAGACGGGCACCCTCACGAAGGGGGAGATGCGCCTCACCGACGTCGTCGCGCTCAACGCCGACACCGGGACGGCGACCGACGGGGGGCGACTCGAAGCGCCCGTCCCAGACGCGCTCGACGAGCGGGCCGTCCTCCGCCTCGCGGCGACCGCCGAGCGCGACAGCGAACACCCGCTGGCGGCGGCCATCGTCGACGGCGCCCGCGAGCGGGACGTCGACCTCGCGTCCGTCGAGGCCTTCGAGAACGTCCCCGGCCAGGGCGTCCGCGCGACGGTCGCCCTCGACGGCGACGAGGCGACGGTGCTGGTCGGCAACCGGACCCTCCTGCGCGAGGCGGGCGTCGACGTGCGTTCGGCCGATGAGGCCGCCGAGCGCCTCGAACGCGAGGGCAAGACCGCCATGTTCGTCGCCGTCGCCGACGAACCCGTCGGGGTCGTCGCGGCCGCCGACACGCTGAAGGAGGGTGCCGAGGACGCGGTGCGGACACTCCGTGACCGGGGCGTGACGGTCCACCTCGTGACCGGCGACAACGAGCGGACCGCCCGCGCCGTCGCCGAGGAGGTGGGTATCCCCGCCGAGTTCGTCCGCGCCGAGGTGCTCCCCGAGGACAAGGCCGACGCCGTCGAGGCCATCCAGGCCGACGGCGCGCGCGCGATGATGGTCGGCGACGGGGTGAACGACGCCCCGGCGCTCGCCACCGCCTTCGTCGGGGTGGCCCTCGGCAGCGGCACCGACGTCGCCATCGAGGCGGCCGACGTCACGCTCATGCGCGACGACCCACGGGACGTCGTGAAGGCCATCCGCGTCGGGGAGGGGACGCTAGCGAAGATCCGCCAGAACCTCTTCTGGGCGCTCGGCTACAACACGGCGATGATTCCGCTGGCCTCGCTGGGCCTGCTCCAGCCGGTGCTCGCCGCCGGGGCGATGGCCTTCTCGAGCGTCAGCGTGCTGACCAACAGCCTGCTGTTCCGTCGCTACACCCCCGACCACGACTACCACCTGCTCGGCTTCCTCCGGCGGTAAGGGGTGCTCGACGCGGTCCGTCCCCCCTCGGCGGAACGCTGTTGTCGCTCTCGCCCGTGCCCCCGTCATGGCTATCGGAGACGTCCGGGCGGTCACGACCGGCGACTGTACCGACCTCTCGTTCGTCGACACGGGGATGTACGACACCACCGGCTACGGGTCGGTCTACCTGCTCGACGCCGAGCGCCCCGCGGTCGTCGAGAGCGGCCTCGGCACCGAACACGACCGCGTCCTCGACGCGCTCGACGTCGTGGGCATCGACCGGAGGGCCGTCGAGGTGATCGCCGTCACGCACGTCCACCTCGACCACGCCGGCGGTGTGGGGTTCCTCGCCGAGGCGTGTCCGAACGCCGAGGTGGTCGTCCACGAGCGGGGCGCGCCCCACCTCGCCGACCCCGAGCGCCTCGTCAGGGGGACGGAGGCGGCCGTCGGCGACCTCTGGCCGTTCTACACGTCACCCGAACCCGTCCCCGAGGAGCGACTCCGCCCCGTCGCGGACGGCGAGCGCGTCGACCTCGGCGACCACGAACTCCGCGTCGCTCACGCGCCCGGTCACGCGCCCCACCAGGTGGTGTACCACGACCCGGCGAACGACGCGACCTTCACCGGGGACGCCGCCGGCGTCTGGCTGCCCGAGCGCGGGGCGGTCCGGGCGACGACGCCGCCGTGGAGTTTCGACCTCGAGCAGTGTCTCGCGGACCTCCACACCATCGGCGACGTCGACCCGACGACGCTCCTGTACTCGCACTTCGGGCCGCACCCGGACCCCGGGACCGCCCTCGACGCGGCGCGGACCGCGCTCGTCGAGTGGGTCGAGGCCGTCAGGGCGAGGCGCGCCGACGCCGAGGACGACGAGGCGGTCGTCGACCACTTCGTTGGGACGACGCCCTGCGTCGACGCCTGGGGGGAGGCGATGGCCCGCCCCGTCGCGGCCGTCGACGTCCGGGGCGTCCTCGACTACCTGGACGAGCGACCGTGAATCAGAACTCGGTGACGACCTCGACGCCCTCGGTGGCGTAGTCGGTCATCGCCGCGAGGCGCGCCGGCACCTCCTCGAGCGACACCTCCCGGCTCACCAGGCTCCCGGGGTCGACGTCGCCCGCCGCGAGCAGGCCGAGCAGTTCGTCGTACCTCGTGGGCGGCATCCCCCGCGAGCCGTGAAAGGAGAGCTCCGCCATCGCCATCCGGTCGGTCGGCAGCGACACCTCCCCGCGCTCCTCGTCGGTCGTCAGCCCCACCTGGACGTGTTCGCCCGTCGGTCGCAGGCAGGCCACCGAGTTCCGGCACGTCTCCGCCCGACCGAGCGCGTCGAGCGAGACGTGCGCGCCGCCGTCGGTCAGCGCGCTGATACGCTCTGGCACGCCCTCCTCGCGGGCGTTCACCGTCGCGCGCGCGCCGAGGTCGCGGGCGCGCTCCAGCGCCGCCTCGCGGACGTCGACGGCGACGACGCGGAGGCCGAGGGCGCTCGCCACGTCGACGGCGGAGAGGCCGACGCCGCCGCAGCCGTGGACGGCCACCCAGTCGCCGGGGGTCGGACTCGCGCGGTGGGCGAGCGCGTGGTAGGCGGTCATGAACCGACAGCCGAGCGCGGCCATCGCGTTCGGGGAGACGTCCTCGGGGAGCGCCATCGCGTTGTAATCGGCCCACGGGAGGTGGACCTCCTCCGCGAACGCGCCGGGGGCGTCGGGGTGGAAGCCCAGTCCCAGCCCGTTCGGACAGACGTTGCCGCGGCCGTTCAGGCAGTACGAGCAGGTGCCGTCGCCGAGGTTGAACGGGAGCGCGACGCGGTCGCCGACGCGCACGCGCTCGACGCGGTCGCCGCACTCGACCACCCGGCCGACCGGTTCGTGGCCGAGTATCTGCCCACGCTCGACGGCGTCGTCGGCCCACTCGCCGTGGCCCATCCAGGCGTGCCAGTCCGAGCGACAGACGCCGCAGGCTTCCACCTCGACGACGGCGCCGTGGGGGGCGGGGTCGGGCGACGGGACCTCCTCGACGACGAGCGGTTCGCCGTACTCCTTCAGGACTGCTGCGCGCATGCGCATCGTTCGACGGGGCGGGGAGTAAAGTGTTCAGTAACCGAGCGCGAACAGGCGGTTCGCCCCGAGGCTCGCGAGCGCGACGAGCAGGAGGAACGCGAGGCCGACGAACGCGAGCGCCCACCCGCCGGTGTCGGCGACGACCCCGACCGCGACGCTCCCGAGCGCGCCGACGCTCATGTACATCGTCCGGACGAGGCCGAACCCGCTGCCGCGCTCGGCGAGCGTGAGGTTGTCCATGACGCGCGACTGGACGGGCGCGCCCCAGCTCATCGCCGGGCCGAGACAGAGGACGGCGCCGACGGCCGCGAGGAGGGACGACCCGGCGACCAGCCAGCCGAACCCCACCACGCCGAGGCCCATGGTGAGGGCGGCGGCCGCGTCGCGCGTGAGGCGGTCGGAGAGCCACCCCATCACCGGCTGGGTCGCCCCGTGGACGACGAAGTAGAGCGAGAAGAGCACGCCCGCGGACGCCTGCGTGAGCCCCCGATACTCGATGAGGAACGTCGGGAGGAAGGAGGCGGTCGCCTGCCAGGAGAACGCGCCGCAGGCCGCGAGGAACGCCGAGTAGCGTATCTCCGGGCGCGAGAGGACGGGACCGATCGCGTCGAGGTCGAGTCCCGCCCGCACGGGGCGCCCGGGGTGCGTCGGGGCCGTCGGGCGGACGTAGTGGGCGAACAGGGCGAACAGGGAGAGCGCGACGAGCGCCCCCGAGAGGACGGCCACCCGCCAGCCGAAGCGCGTGGCGAGCGCGACGGCCACGACCGGCGTCACCAGCCCGGCGAGCGGCCCGCCCGCGATGTGGACGCCGATGGCCCGGCCCAGCTGGTCGAACTGCTTCGACAGCAGGGTGGTGGCGACGCTGTAGTGGAGCCCCGCGCCCGCGCCCAGCGCGACGGCGAAGAGGACGAACAGGGCGAACGACCCCGCGAACGCGAGCAGGACCGCGGCGGTCGCCGTCAGCCCCAGCGCGAGCAGGATGACGCGTCGCTCGCCGAAGCGGTCGCCGAGCAGGCCGCTCGGGAACTGCGTGAGGGCGTACGACGCCCACATGCCGGTGAGCGCGAGGCCGGCGGCGCTGTCGGAGACGCCGTACCAGCCGGTGATGTCCGGCAGGACGGGGCTGATGGTGAGGCGGGCGACCATCGTGGCGAAGAACGCGAGGGTACAGAGGGTGAGAACGGTGTGACGGTACTGCGGGGACATCCAACGTCCCGAGAGACACACTCGGAGACCAAAACGTCGGAGGTTCCGGCGGCTCCTCGCGGTTCAGGTCACTCGAGGTCGAAGCGGTCGAGCGTCATCACCTTGTGCCAGGTGTCGACGAAGTCGTGGACGAACTTCTCCTCCGCGTCGTCGGCCCCGTACACGTCCGCGATGGCGCGAAGCCGGGCGTTCGACCCGAAGACGAGGTCCACGCGGCTGCCCGTCCACTCGCGCTCACCCGTCTCGCGGTCGCGCAGCTCGTAGACCTCCTGGGCGTCCGACGGCGATGCCCACTCCATGACGTCCTTGGCGTCCGACTCCGAGAGCGGCTCCCACTCGTAGCTCATGTCGAGCAGGGTCACGAAGAAGTCGTTGGTCAGCGTCTCCGGCTCGTCGGTGAAGACGCCGAGGTCGGACCCCTGGTAGTTCGCGTTCAGCGCGCGCATGCCGCCGACGAGCACCGTCATCTGGTCGGTCGTCAGGTCGAGGAGGTCGGCCCTGTCGACCAGTTGCTCCTCGGCCGACCGGTCGTCCTCGCCGCCGAGGTAGTTCCGGAACCCGTCGGACGCCGGTTCGAGGACCTCGAAGGACTCGACGTCGGTCTGTTCCTGCGAGGCGTCGGTGCGCCCCGGTTCGAACGGCACGTCGACGTCGTAGCCGGCGTCCGCCGCCGCCTGCTCGACGGCGACGTTGCCGCCCAGCACGATCAGGTCGGCGAGCGAGACCCGCACGTCGTCGTCGCGCGCGTTGAACTCCTCCTGAATCCCCTCGAGGGTGTCCAGGACGGTCGCCAGCTGCTCGGGCTCGTTCACCTCCCAGTCACGCTGCGGCCTGAGACGGATGCGGGCCCCGTTCGCGCCGCCGCGCTTGTCGCTGTCGCGGTACGTCGACGCCGCCGCCCACGCGGTCTTGACCAGCTGCGAGACGGACAGGTCGGAGGCGAGGATCGCCTCCTCGAGTTCGGCGACCTCCTCCTCGCCGACCAGTTCGTAGTCGGCGTCGGGGATGGGGTCCTGCCACAGCATCTCCTCGTCCGGGACCTCCGGGCCGAGGAACCGGGTCGGCGGGCCCATGTCGCGGTGGATGAGCTTGTACCACGCCTTCGCGAAGGCCTCCTGGAACGCCCTCGGGTCCTCCTGGAAGCGCTCGATGGCCTCGCGGTAGTCGGGGTCACGCTTCAGCGCGATGTCCGTCGTCAGCATCATCACGTCTTCCTTCTCCGACGGGTCCTCGGTGCCCGGCGCGGCGTTGTCGAGTTCGTCGTTCGTCGTGGTCCACTGCCACGCGCCGCCGGGACCCCTCTCGGGCTCCCACTCGTAGTCGAGCAGGTTGTCGAGGTAACTCGAGTCCCACCGGGTCGGCGTGGTGTTCCACGGCCCTTCGATACCGCTGGTGATGGTGTCGCCCCCCTTGCCGGAGCCGTGGCTGCTCTCCCAGCCGAAGCCCTGCTGCTCGATGGGGGCCGCCTCGGGCTCGGGACCGACGTGCTCGTCGGGGTTGTCGGCGCCGTGGACCTTCCCGAAGGTGTGGCCCCCGGCGATGAGCGCGGCCGTCTCCTCGTCGTTCATCGCCATCTTGCCGAAGGACTCCCGGATGTTCGTCGCGGACGCCTCCGGGTCCGGGTTCCCGTCCGGTCCCTCGGGGTTCACGTAGATGAGCCCCATCACGGTGGCGGCGAGGTTCCCCTCGAGTTCGCCCTCGGCCTCGAAGCGCTCGGACGCCTCCCACTCGTCTTCGGGCCCCCAGTCGACGGCCTCGTCGGGTTCGTAGGCGTCCTCGCGGCCGCCGGCGAAGCCGAACGTCTCGAACCCCATCGACTCCAGGGCGACGTTCCCGGCCAGGACGATCAGGTCGGCCCACGAGAGCTTCTGGCCGTACTTCTGCTTGACCGGCCAGAGCAGTCGGCGCGCCTTGTCGAGGTTCGCGTTGTCGGGCCAGCTGTTGAGGGGCGCGAAGCGCTGGGTCCCGCCGGACGCGCCGCCGCGGCCGTCGGTGGTGCGGTACGTGCCGGCGCTGTGCCACGCCATCCGGATGAACAGCGGTCCGTAGTGGCCGTAGTCGGCCGGCCACCACTCCTGGGAGGTCGTCATGACCTCCTCGAGGTCCGCCTTCACGGCCTCGAAGTCGAGTTTCTCGAACTCCTCGGCGTAGTCGAACTCCTCGCCCATCGGGTCGACTGGCCGGCCGTTCTGGTCGAGGACATCCAGACTCAACCGGTTCGGCCACCAGTCCTGGTTGGACTTTCTCATCACCCACCAATTACGGCCGTCGCGTGTTAAGAGTGTCTAATTGGGTGAGGAAATCTTCGCTATCACCAAAGCAATCTATCGTGTTCGCTAACTTTCGTTGGCGTCGGGGGTCGCGTTCGACGCCGGCACCTGCGGGAGAACGGTTCGAATCGACCGTGTTCGCCGGTGTTCGCGCCGGTCCGTGCTGGTGGGTCGCCCGAGACCGATGGCCGACCCGTCGCCGTCCCGAACACTCATCCACCCGCCACCCGTCGTCCCGGGTGAATGACGACTGGCCCGACGCGACTGGCCGACGTGAGTGACGTCCCGGAGACCGGGTCGTACCTGTTCACCGTCCGCGAGGCCGACGGCGGACGCGAGGAGGTCATCCTCGTGCGCCTCGCCGACGGGGTGGCGGCGTGGAAGAACTTTTGCCAGCACGAGACCGACCAGCGCCTCGACCGCGGGTCCGGGGCGGCGATGCGCGACGGCGAGATACTCTGTCCGAAACACGGGTCGATGTTCGACGCCCGGACCGGCTACTGCGACGACGGGAAGGCGGCGGGCGCGACGCTCGTCGAAGTCGAGGTCACGGTCGAGGAGGGGGTCGTCTCTCTCACGGACGAGCGCTGCGAGTTCCTCCACGAGGGAGGAATCGAGGAGGACGACGGTATGCCAGGAACGTCGTCGCACCTCTCGTTCTGACGGGGGCGTCAGAACCTGCGAACCGGAGGGCCGGCGAGACGCTACGACTCGCCGGCCGGGCGGATGTTGCGATGTCTTCCGTACCTGTCTTGGGGCCGTCGGGGGCGTTTCGCACGTCGTCGTGTGCCACCGACGGATAGTCCGTTCGACCCCGCTGTAATGAGTTTTCTGGTGGTTCTGGACGGACGTAACGAACGACGGCCACCGTCGCTGGTGCCGTCTCTCGCCGGGACTGGCTGTCGTGACAGCTATCGAACCTGCGTCGACGTGGCACGAGCGGTCGCGAACGAGACCGGGAGCACCACTCAGTCGACGCTGACCGTGACGCTGTCCGTGAGCGCCGTCGCGAGGCCGTGACCGTTGCTCACCTGGACGCGCAGCTCGTGTTCCCCCGGGGAGAGGTCGACCGTCCGGCGAGTCCCGCCGTCGTCGGCGGGGTAGACGTCCTCGCCGTCGGGCATGGGGTCGCCGACGGGGACGGCGTCGGCGTCCACGAGGAGGTGTGCGTACCCGGTGTTGGGTGCGAGTCCCCCGGCCGGTGCGAGCGAGACACCCTCGCTCACGGCCCACTCGACGCCGACGCGCCGGCCGAGGTAGGCGCCGTCGGGGGGCGTCTCGACGGTGACCGTGGCGTCGTTCGCCACGACGAGCGAGACCCGGTCGGTGATGTCGGTCGCGCGCTCGGTGCCGTCGGCGACCTGCGCGACGAGTTCGTGGTCGCCCTCGTCGAGGTCGAGCACCGTCTCGACGCTCCCGTCGTCGAGGTGGACGTGCGCGTCGTCCTCGGGCATCGGCTCGCCCGCGGGGACGGGGTCGGCGTCGACGAGCAGGTGGAGGTGACCCTCCCCGTCGACGCGCTCGCCGGCCGCCTCGACGGCGAACCCCGACGCGTCGACGAGCACCGTCGGTGAGGTGTGGGCCGTCCCGCCATCGTTCGGGAGGACGAACGAGACGCTCGCCGCCTCGTCGTAGCGCGCCACCGGCGGCTCCTCCGGTGTCGTCTCGTTCCCCGTCTCGTTCGCGTCCGACCCGTTCTCGCCCGGCGCGTCCGACGCGCCCGCCGACCCACTCCCGGACGACGCGTTCTCCGCCGGGGTCTCCCCGTCGTCCGCGCTCCCGTTCCCGCCCGACGTGCCGTCGTCGACGCCCGAGCACCCGGCGAGCGTTCCCAGCCCGACGGTTCCGAGGAGCGTCAGGTATCGTCGTCGTGACTGTCCCATGTCGTCGACCCGTAGTCCGGTCGAGCGGATAACGCCTCCGGACGGGTCCCCGTCGCCGGGTGTTCCGACATCTCCCTCCACGAACCATGTCGACGTCGTGACCGTTCGGCGCGGCGACGAGGTACGTGACACGTGCAAGCAGACCGTGTAAGGGGAACGCCCGTGTCGTTCGTGATATGCACCGATGTCAGAACGACGAGTCCTTCGTCACGGGTGGTCGCCCCGACCCGGGGACGCAACCGGTCGCCTCCAACCATGCCGGGTGAGGACCCCACTCCCGTCGAGCGGGACATCGTCCTCGACTACGGGACGGCCCGGAAGACGATGCGGGCACTGAACGGGTCGAACGGGCTGCTGGACGCGCTCGACGCCGTGACGCCGATGTACGACTGACCGCGCGCCCGGCGCCCGTCTTGCGTCTGCCGCCCGTGTGTTTATTCTCGGAGCCGTTGACCACGACCTGTTCCGAGCACCCACCGGGACGCTCCCATGACCGACGACACCACGCGCGCGACGAGCGAGGGGGACGTACTGCCACCGACCGAGTCGGTCTGGCTGGACACGACGCCCGAGACGGCCTACGACCCGCTCCCCGGCGACACGGACGTCGACGTCTGCGTCGTCGGGGGCGGTATCGTCGGAGTGACGGCGGCGGCCGAACTGGTCGACGCCGGCGAGCGCGTCGCCATCGTCGAACGCGACCGCATCGTCGAGGGCGTCACCGGCAACACGACCGCGAAGCTCACCGCACAGCACGGACTCGTCTACGCCGACCTGGCCGACACCCTCGGCGACGAACTGGCCCGGCGCTACGCCGAGGCGAACCAGCAGGCCATCGCCGACGTCGCCGAGCGCGTCGACCGCCTCGACGTGGTCTGCGACTTCGCGCGGACGCCGGCCTACACGTACACCCAGACCCCGGAGAAGCGCGACGCTATCGAGGCCGAGGTCGAGGCCGCACGGCGATTCGGCCTCCCGGCCCACCACGTCGAGGGCGACGAGACGCCCCTCCCCTTCGACGTGGAGGCCGCCGTCCGGGTCGACGAGCAGGCACGGTTCCACCCGCGCGCGTACCTGCTCGCGCTGGCCGAGCACGTCGTCGACACCGGCGGGCGCGTCTTCGAGCACACCCGGGCGACCGACGTCGCCCCCGGCGGACGCCCGCGGGTCGTCACCGACCGCGGGACGGTGCGGGCCGACGCCGTCGTCGTCGCGACGCACTTCCCCGTCCGCGACCGGCGCTTCCTCTTCGCGCGGCTGACCCCCCACCGCTCGTACGCGCTCGTCGTCGAGGCGAGCGACGCGCCGACCGAGGGGATGTACTACCGGGTCGGCGGCAACGCGACCCGCTCGCTCCGGACGGGCGTCACGGATCGGGAGAACTCCCTCATCGTCGGCGGCGAGGGCCACCGGACGGGTCAGGGCGACCCCGAGGCGAGCTACCGACGGCTCGCGCACTACGCCCGCGACCGCTTCGACGTCGAGGCGGTCCCCTACCGCTGGTCGACGCAGGACCTCTCGACGCCCGACGGGGTGCCGTTCGTCGGTCGCGCCGGGCCGGTCACCGACGAGGTGTACATCGCCACCGGCTTCGGCGGATGGGGGATGAGCAACGGGACGGCCGCGGGCCGACTGCTCGCGGACCTCGTCCTCGACCGCCCGAACCCCTACCGGGAGCTGTACGACCCACGCCGACTCTCGCTCTCGGCGCTCCGGACCCTCCTCTCGCACAACGCCGAGACGACGCGGGAGTTCGTCGGCGGGTGGGCGGCGGGCGTGACCGGGTCGGGGCCGACGCCGGCGCCCGGCGAGGGTCGGGTGGTCAGGCGCGGCGCGACGCCCGTCGCCGTCTCCCGCGACCGCGGCGGCGAGTTACACGCCGTCTCCGCGGTCTGTACCCACATGGACTGCGTCGTCGACTGGAACCCGGCGGAGGAGTCGTGGGACTGTCCCTGTCACGGCTCGCGCTTCGCGCCCGACGGGCGCGTCCTCGACGGCCCGGCGGTCGAGGACCTCCCGCGGCGGCCGGACGAGGAGTGACCCGGCCCCTTGCGGTCGCCGGCGCTCGCCTTTCGTCCCTCGACGTCCAGCGTCCGACGATGACAGACGAACCCACCGTCGAGGGGACGGAGCGCGGCGACGACTACTACCACGTGCGGTTCCGCGACCCGGACGAGTTCGACGAGATTCGAACGCCCGACTGGGCCGGGAACGCCGCGGGGTCCGTCGTCGACGGCAGCGAGGTCCGGACCGGCCGCGAGTCGGGCGACGACGACTGGGAGCTACAGAGCGTGCTCGTCCCGGTCGACGCCGTCGACGACGAGGACGAGGCGACGGCCCGCGCCCGCGACATCGTCGACGACATCGAGTCCTGAGCCGGTTCACCTCCCCGGACGGTGCACGTGCCCGGTGAACCCTTATCGGCGCTCCCGGGAAACGGCCTCCCGTGCGACACTTCCTCTCCACGACACGGACCGAACCGCGAACGGGGGCGGCGTCACCCCCCGGCGACGAGACGCTCGTGGCGGCACTGTTCGACCGGCGACCGGTCCGGCGCGTGGTGACGGGCCTCGTCGCGGGGGCCATCGCGACGGTCGTGATGTCGTGCTTTCGCGTTCCGCTCTCGCGGGCACCGCCGCCGCCCGCCCGCCTGTGGGCGCTGTACGTCGCCGGGGAGGGTGCCCCCGAGGACTACCCCATCGAGGGGTTCGCCCTCCACCTCGTCTACGGCGTCCTCGCGGGGGGCGCCTTCGGTGCGCTCGCGCCCGCCATCGAGGCGGAGTCCGACTACGAGCGCGAGCGGCGCGGGTCGCTCCTCGGCCTGTGCTACGGCCTCCTGCTCTCCGCGTTCGGGAGCGTCGTACTGATGGACCGTCTCCTCCACCTCGACCTCGACGACGACGAGGCGTTCGTCTTCCACCTCGGGCACGTCGTCTACGGCCTCACGCTCGGTACCTGGTTCGGGTCGAACACCCCGCGAGGGTCGCGGACGTGAGGCCGAGCGGTCGTCGTCCACGTCGAGACAGCCTCGATTCAGGCCCGATTACGCGCGCCGTGCGATGGAGACCGACCGTCACCGCCGGCCGCCCCGCTCCATAACTAAACGTCCGTCGGCTGAGTACCAAGCGAGGGACGCCCGTGTACGAGAACGTGTTACTCCCCACTGACGGGAGCGAGGAGGCGGTACCGGCTATCGACCACGGCCTCGCGCTCGCGTCGCGCTTCGGCGCGACGGTCCACGCGCTCTCGGTCGTCGACCTGCCGTACGCGCGCGAGGACTTCCGGGACGAGTCGGCGTGGGCCGACGTCTACGAGGTCGAAGAGCGCGAGGCCGAGCGGGCCGTCGAGGCCGTCGAGACCCGCGCGCGCGAGACCGACGCCGACCTCCGGGTCGTCTCGGCGGTGCCCCACGGCTCGCCGACCCGGGTCATCCTCGAGTACGTCGACGACAACGACGTCGACCTCGTGGCGATGGGTACCCACGGGCGCTCACGGCTCCGTCGGTTCTTCCTCGGGAGCACGACCGACGGCGTGGTTCGTGCCTCGCCTGCCCCTGTCCTGACGCTCCGGCGGGGGACAGAGACGCCGCGGACGGCGTACGAGGACGTCCTCGTCGCGACCGACGGCACCCCCGGGTCGACGCGAGCGACCGCGCAGGCGGTGGACATCGCGGCGGCCTACGGGGCGACGCTCCACGTTGCCTACGTCGTCGAGACGCGCCACGCCCGCTCGGTCGCGCTGCGCGAGTTCCTCGGTCAGCAGGGGGAGCGCGAACTCGACCGGGTCCGGGCGCGCGCGGCGGGCGAGGGGGTCCGCTGTTCGACGGCGCTCCTCGACGGCGTCCCCCACGAGGAACTGCTCGCGCACGCGGCGGGCGAGGGGGTCGACCTCGTCGTCGTCGGGACGCACGGCCGCAGCGGCGTCGAACGCCTCGCCGTCGGGAGCGTCGCGATGCGCGTCGTCCAGGCGTCGGACCTGCCCGTGTTGACGGTGCGGACGCTCGACGCGTGACGGCTCAGGTCGTCCGGCGGCCCGTCACCTCCTCGACGTCGAGTTCGAGGACGACGACGTCCACCTCGTCGATGGCCTCGTCGAACACGCGCAGCGGGCCGAAGCGGTCGTTGATGCCGGCCGCGTCGAAGCGCTCGGCGGCCGCCCCCTCCACCGGACGGAGCGTGCCGGTCGCCACGACGCTCCACGACTCGTCAGCCCCCTCGACGCCGTAGACCACGAAGCACGCTCGCCGGGTGGTCTCGACGAACGCCAGTTTCTCGCTGTGCGCGTCGTCGCTCAACCGGAAGAACACCGAGCCGTCCTCGTAGTGGTGCGAGACGGGGACGGCGTAGGCGTCGTCCCCGTCGGCGAGCGAGAGGACGCCGGCCTCGGCGTCGCGGAGTCGTCGCTCGACGTCGGCCTCGTCCATCCCCATCGTGTACACGAATTCGATGTGCTCCATCGTCCGAGCGTTCGTCGCGCACCGAAATCAAGTGATGGCCCGGGCCGCGGCGTCACGTCTCCGTGGACTCGACGAACTCGTCGTCGACCACCCCGACTTCTCGCACTTCGAGCGCGGCGCCGAACGGCTCACGACGTCCCGAGAGGAGTCGTGACCGGGCTCACTCCCCCTGGTTCGCCTCCCCGTCGCTCGGGTCCGACGGCCGGTCGCGTCGCGCTTCGAGCGCCTTCACCCGTTTCTCCAGGGCGCTGACCCGGGCGTCGAGCGGCGAGGACCACCCTTCGGCGCGGGCGTACTCGTCGGTGTACTCCCCGCCGGGCGCGTCGTGGCCCTCGACGTACTCCTCGACGAACTCGCTCTCCGTCGGGGTCAGGCCCTCGACGACCTCCCTGGTCCCCTCCCGGTCCGCGTTCTCGACGACCTCGTCGCGGCGGCCGAGCAGCCAGCGGACGTACGCCTCGCGGTCGTCGAACCCGAGCGTCCGCGCCTCCGTCGCGAGGGCGTCGAGCAACGCCTCCTCGACCGGGAGTTCGAGTGTTCGCGTGCGCTCGTCGGTCATCGTCGTCCTCCGGCGGCGGCCCGTTCGCGGCCGTTCCTCCGCGTTCGGTCCTCGTCGAGACGTGTGGTGGTGACGTCGGTCATCGGTGGGTGGGTGGGCCTCGACGGCAAATAGCCCTGCGGCGACGTCACCGCGCGCGTGCGTCCCTCGTTGTGGACCGTCACTCGCCCTCGTAGTCGTCGCCGTACTTGAGGAAGAAGTAGGCCAGACCGACGAACCCCGCGACGAGGGCGGCGAGCGCGAGGCCGATGGTCCGCGCGGCGTTCGGGACGCCGGGGATGACCCCTTCTTCCTCGTCACCGCCCCCACCCCCCGCCGTCACCTCCACCGTCGCCACCATCCCCACCGACTCGTGCGGGATGCAGAAGTAGTCGTACACCCCCTCGACCTCGAACGTGTACTCGTAACGCTCGCCGCCCGGGACGTCACCCTCCGGATAGGCGTCCCGCGCCGCCTCCTCGCCCTCGAAGCCGCCGCTCGCGAAGTAGGTCGCCGCCGGCGGTATCTCGTCCTCGTACGCCGTCACCGAGTGGCCCACGGTCCCGACGTTCTCCCAGGTGACGGTCGTCCCGGGTGCGACGCTGAGTTCCTCGGGGTCGAAGACGAGTTCGTCGGTCATGTCGACGGTCTCGCTGCCCGCCTGGGCGCTCGCTTCTCCCGTCGCACTCGCGCTCGCCGCCCCGCCGAGTGCTCCCACGCCCAGCGTCCCCCGGACGAACGCGCGTCGCGACAGTCCGTCGCCTCCCCGCTCTCGAACGGCCATGCCCCGGACCTACCACCCCCCGGCCCGAAAACGTGTCGACGAACGGTCACGAACGGGTACTGTCCCGGTGAACGGAAGAGTCCGGTCGGCGAAGCGATGGCTCCGGGACATCGACCCCCGCTTCTGGGTCGGCCCCCGTGCGAACGGCCCGGGCTGACGATAATTCACGGTACCTGTTAACAGGAGGCGAAGTTACTTGTGGGAACCATCCACGTATCTGGACGTCATGGCGACAGAAACTCGAAGCCGCGTCGACCATCCGCTGGACCCGTTGACGCGCGAGGAGATAACCGCCGCGCGCGAACTCCTCGAGGACGCGCGCGACGTCGCACCGGAGAGTCGGTACGTGAAGATCGTCCTCGACGAACCCGCGAAGGACGACCTCGCGGCGTACGAAGCCGAGGACGAGTCCGTCGACCGCCGGGCGTTCGTCATCGTCCGCGACCGCGAGGCGCGGACGACGTACGAGGCGGTCGTCTCGCTCGACGGGGAGACGGTCGTCTCGTGGGAGGAGGTCCCCGGCGTCCAGCCCTCCATCACCCTGGAGGAGTTCGACGAGTGCGAGCGGGTGGTCAAGGCGAACGAGGAGTGGCGGGAGGCGGCGGCGAAGCGCGGCGTCGAGGACTTCGACCTCGCCATCGTCGACCCCTGGTCGGCCGGCCACCACCTCGTTCCCGACGACGTCGACCGGGAGCGCAGGCTCGCCCACGCGATGTCGTGGATTCGCACGAGCGAGGAGGACAACGGCTACGCCCGCCCCCTCGACGGTATCCACGCCTGGGTCGACCTGGACGAGATGACCGTGGTGAAGGTGCTCGACCGGGGGACGAAGATAGACGACGTGGTGAACGACCTGGAGGACGCCCCCTACCGCGAGTCCGAGCGCGACCTGCGGACGGACCTGAAGCCGTACAACGTCGACCAGCCGGAGGGGCCGAGCTGGGAGGTCGACGGCCGGAAGATAGAGTGGCAGAAGTGGCACCTGCGGGTGGGGTGGACCCAGCGCGAGGGCCTCGTCCTCCACGACATCGGCTACGAGGACGACGGCGAGGTGCGCTCGGTCGTCAACCGCGCCTCCTGCGTCGAGATGTCCGTTCCCTACGGCGACCCGGACCCGAACCACAACTGGAAGAACGCCTTCGACGTCGGCGAGTACAACATCGGCCGCCTGGCGAACCCGCTCATGGAGGGCTGTGACTGCCTCGGTTACATGCACTACTTCGACGCGGTGATGAACGACGCCTCCGGCGAGGTGAACGTCGTCCCCAACGCCGTCTGCGTCCACGAGGAGGACTTCGGTACGCTCTGGAAGCACACCGACTGGCGGACCGAGAACACGGAGGTGCGCCGCTCGCGACGGCTCGTCGTCTCCTTCGTCGCCACCGTCGGCAACTACGACTACGAGTTCAACTGGTACTTCTACCAGGACGGCTCGATGCAACCGCAAGTCCGACTCACGGGCATCAACAGCAACGGCCTCGTCGCGCCCGGCGAGGAGCAACCGCCCGGCTACTACGAGATGATGGCCCCCCACGTGAAGGGGATGGTCCACCAGCACTTCTTCAACTTCCGTCTCGACGTGGATATCGACGGCCGGACGAACGAACTCTACCGGCGGCAGAACCGGCCCATCCCGAAGGGGCCGAACGCGGACATCACGTGGAACGGCGTCGAGGACACCGGCGAGGTGAACCCGACCGGCGCCGCCTTCTACGCCGAGAAGGTGCAACTGGCGAGCGAACAGGAGGCCCAGGACCTCATCGACTCGCGCAAGGGACGGTACTGGCAGATAGAGAACCCCGAACGGACGAACTCCCTCGACCGCCCCGTTGGCTACCGCCTCGTCCCCGGCGAGAACGTCGAGTCGTGCGCGCAACTGGATTCGAGCGTCAACGAGCGCGCGACGTTCATCTCGAAGCACCTGTGGGCGACTCCCTACCGACCCGACGAGCGCTTCCCGGCCGGCGAGTACCCCAACCAGCACGCCGGCGGCGCGGGCCTCCCCGAGTGGACCGAGGCCGACCGCTCGCTCGACGGCGAGGACATCGTCCTCTGGTACACCCTCGGCGTGAACCACGTCGACCGCCCCGAGGACTGGCCCATCCTCCCCGCCCACCTCGCCAGTTTCAAACTGGAGCCGGTGAACTTCTTCGACGAGAACCCCGCGATGGACGTCCCGCCCGAACACGCCATCAAGGACATCCACGAGCGCCGCGCCGCGAAGTACGAGGACCCCGACAGCGTCTCCAGACAGCGCGCCGAGGACGACTGACCGCGACACCCCTTCCGGCGTCGCGCCCGACCCGGCGTCGTTCGACGACCCGGGTTAGGGTTCGAGGACGACGCGGAACCGGGCGTCGTTCGAGAGCATCCGGTCGTACGCCGCGGAGACCTCCGCCAGCGGGTACGTCTCCGTCCGGGGGGCGATTCCGCGCAGGTCGCTGAACTCCAGGGTGTCCTGCGAGTCGCGGGCGTGGCCCGACCCCCACCCGCCGACGTCGCCGCGCGTACCGACGAGGTACTGGACGTCGACGCTCACCGGGTCGCCGGGGACGCCGACGACCACCAGTTCGCCGTCGTTGCCGAGGCCGCCGACGACGGACTCGATGGCGTCGCTCGACGGCGCCGTCCCGAGGACGACGCGCGCGCCGCCGAGGTCCTGCAGGGCTGCCGCGGGGTCCTCCTCGGCGGTGTCGACGAAGTGGTCCGCGCCGAGGTCGAGCGCCAGGTCGCGCTTGTCGGGGCTGTGCGAGAGGGCGACCGTCTCGAAGCCCGCGGCGTGGGCGTACTGGAGCGCGAGGTGGCCCAGACCACCGATACCCTGGACGGCGACGAGGTCACCGGCGTGCGCGCCGCTGTTGCGCAGCGCGTTGTAGGTGGTGATACCGGCACAGAGCAGCGGCGCGGCGTCGACGGCCGCGAGGTCGTCGGGGATGCGCGCGAGCGCCTCGGCCGGGACGGCGGCGTACTCGGCGTAGCCGCCGTCGAAGGTGAGGCCGGTGATGTCCGCGTTCTCGCACTGGAGGAACTTCCCACGACGACACGGCTCGCAGGTGAAGCAGTGGCCGCCGTGCCAGCCGGCGCCGACGCGGTCGCCCTCGTGCCACGTCGTCACGTCCTCGCCGACGGCCGCGACGTGCCCCGCCACCTCGTGCCCGGGGATGCGCGGGTACGCCACGCCGGGGTAGGTCCCTTCCTTCGTGAAGACGTCGCTGTGACAGATGCCGCAGGCGTCCACCTCCACGAGGACCTCCCCGGGGCCCGGGTCGGGGACCTCGCGCTCGACGAGTTCGAACTCGGCTCCGGCCTCCGGGACGACCGCCGCACGCATGGTGTCCGACATACGGTCCATTGGGACGTCGCCGTCAAGTGTGGGGGTTCGCCGGCGGAATCTGCCGGGTCGTGTCGCCCCGCCGTGCCCACCGTTCCCGATTCCCGGCCCCCGCGTATGAAAAGGGAATTAACGACCGCCCCCGACCTCCGGGTACGGCCTCACCACCACACATGTCGAGAGAATACGACCTCATCATCGTCGGCGGGGGTATCAGCGGGGCGTCGCTGCTCTATACGGCGGCGAAGTTCACGGACATCGAGGACGTCGCGCTCGTCGAGAAGGAGTCGGAACTCGCGGCCGTCAACTCCCACCACACGAACAACTCACAGACCCTCCACTTCGGGGACATCGAGACGAACTACTCCCTGGAGAAGGCCGAGGAGGTCAAGGAGGGCGCCGAACTGCTGGCGGGCTACCTCGAGAACGCGGACCCCGACCGGGACCTCCACAGCAAGCGGAGCAAGATGGTGCTCGCGGTCGGCGACAGGGAGGTGGCGGAACTCGAGTCGCGCTACCACGACGAGGGGTTCGGCGACCTCTTCCCGAAGCTCCGGGCCATCGGGCGCGAGGAGATAGCGGACCTCGAACCCGGCGTGGTCGAGGGACGCGACCCGGGGACGGACCTGCTGGCGCTCCAGACGCCCGACGGCTACGTGGTCGACTACGGCGCGACGGCGACGTCGTTCGTCCGGGCGGCACAGGAGGAGGAGGGGGTCGACGTCTACCTCGGGACGGCGGTGACGGGTATCGAGGAGCGCGGTGACGGGTTCACCGTCCGGACCGGCCGGGGGCGCTTCGCGGCGGACGCCACCGTCGTCGCGGCGGGGTCCCACAGCCTCCAGCTGGCGAAGGAGATGGGCTACGGCGAGGACCTCTCGCTGCTTCCCGTCGCGGGGAGCTTCTTCCTCGCGGACGACCTCCTGAACGGGAAGGTGTACACCCTCCAGATGAAGCGACTCCCGTTCGCGGCCGTCCACGGCGACGCGGACGTCCACGACCCCTCCACCACCCGCTTCGGCCCGACGGCGAAGGTCGTCCCGGCGCTCGAACGGGGCCGCCTCTCGACCGTCTCCGACTTCTTCGACGTCTTCGGGCTGAACGCGGAGTCGATGCTCAGCTACGCCAACGTCCTCGCCGACCCCATCCTCCTGCCGTACGTCCTCCGGAACGTCGTCTACGACCTCCCGGTGGTCGGCAAGCGGGCGTTCCTCCCGCACGTCCAGAAGGTCGTCCCGACCGTCGAGGTCGAGGACATCGAACGGGCCACGGGCTACGGCGGCATCCGGCCCCAGATCGTCGACACCGAGGCGAGGGAACTGGACATGGGCGAGGCGACCATCACCGGCGACGGCATCGTCTTCAACATCACGCCGTCGCCGGGCGCGTCCACCTGCCTGAAGAACGCGATGCGGGACGTCGAGACGGTCCTCGACGTCCTCGACGACGACTACGCGTTCGACGAGGCGGGCTTCCGCGCGGCGACCATCGACAACTTCCCCCGACCCGCCGAACGGGACGTGGGCGCGCCCACGAGCGAGTGAGGCCGGGCGGCCCGTCCCGCCGACGTTCGCCCCGAGACACGTCGCTCCGGACGAACATTCATATCGATTACAGTACGACGTGTGAGTATGAGTGCCCCGACGCTTCTCGCGCTCTCGCAACGCGACGAGGCGTTCTGGCTCGGACTCGCGCTGCTCCTCGTCGGCGCAGCGCTGACGAGCGGTGCGCCGACTTCCGGCGAGTGGGACGGCGGAGACCTACTCCTGACGCTGGGATGGCTCGTCCTCTCGACCAGACTCGCCGTCGCCGCGTTCCGTATCGTGCGGACCACGGTACGGGCGGGACTGCTGGGTTACAGGGAGGGCGCGTCCGGCGAACGGTAGTCGCCCGCTCGCCCGGCACCGACCGGACGTGCGTCTGCATGCGGTAGCCGGGCGCAGGTCTTTGCCGCCAGTCGCCCTCCTCTCCCCATGGTCAGCCTTTCGACGGTCACGACGACAGGCAGACAGGTGGCGTCCGAGTTCTCCGAGAAGAACGTCACGTTCATGGCCGCGGGCATCGCGTACAACGCGTTCGTCTCGCTCGCGCCATTGCTGCTGCTCCTGCTGCTGGTCGTGACGGTGCTCGGCGGCGGCCTGGAGGCCCGCATCGTCGACATCGCCCAGGGGTCGCTCCCGGGGCCCATCGCCGATACCGTCACCCAGATTTTCGAGGGTGGGTCGACGGCCGCCGGCGCGTCCGCGGTCGGACTGGTCGTGCTGGTCTGGGGGTCGCTGAAGATATTCCGCGGCCTCGACACCGCGTTCTCGGAGATCTACGAGACCGACGACGACAACTCGTTCGCCGACCAGATGAAAGACGGCGCCGTCGTGCTGGGCGGTCTCATCGCGGCCGGCGTCGCCACCGCGGGGTTGAGTGCCGTGTTCGCGTCGTTCGCCGACGCGGTCCCCTTTCTCGGGGTCCTCGCACCGGTGGTGCTCGTCTTCGGACTGGTGCTCGCGTTCTTCCCGATGTACTACGTCTTCCCCGACACGGCCCTGACGTGGCAACAGGTCGTGCCGGGCGTCGTCGTCGCGGCGGTCGGCTGGGCCGTACTCCAGTCGCTCTTCCAGGTCTACCTCGTGTTCAAGGGCGGTGGGTCGACGAGTTTCTTCAGCGGTGTCATCATTATCATCACGTGGCTGTACTTCTCGGGTCTCGTGCTCCTGCTCGGCGCGGTCATCAACGCGGTCGTCGGCGGGCACGCGACGGGGGTCGCCGGCGGCGTCGGCCGGGGCGCCACGGAGACCGCACCGGCCCGCGAGACGACGCTGGGTCGCGACGACCTCGCGGCGTACCTCGGGACCCTCCGTGGCCGACTGACCGGCCACGACCGATGGGCGGTGTCGACGAACGGGGCCGCGACCGCGACCAGGGTCGCTCCCCTGCGTCCGCCCGAGGCGGTCGACGTCGAGGAGTACTCCGCCGTCGAGGGCGGCGAGGAGGAGTGGACGGTCGTCCTCCGATGGCGGACCCCCGCCCGGGAGAGCGACGAGCGGTAGCGCGGGCCCTCTCGACCGGTACGGGGTTCCTCTCGTGGTCGCACCTCGTGGTCGAACCGTCGGGGCTCCCCCCGCTCCGCTCCGTCTCGATACCTTCGAACGACGGCCCGCACAATCGCTCCCCTTCGGCGGTTCTCATCGCGTGGGAACCGTGGCCGTCGACTTGTCCCCCGCGTCCGAAGCGCGGGCAACGGTGTCACCCAGCATGGAGACGCACATCGAGCGGGTACGGGAGGGAGCGAGTTCCGAGTCGTCGCGTCGTCGGTCGGAGACCACGGGGGAACGCGAGCGCGACCGGGTCGACGAGCGACCCGACGCCTGTCCCGAGTGCGGCGGGCGCGTGACGACCGACGAGCGTCGCGCCGACCGGTCGTGCGCGGACTGCGGACTGGTCCTCGAGACGGAACGCGTCGACCCGGGGCCGGAGTGGCGAACGTTCCCCGAGGTGGACGACGACACGAGGAGTCGCGTCGGCGCCCCGGTCACGGGCCGGTATCACGACCGCGGGCTGTCGACCACCATCGGCTGGAAGGACGCGGACGCCTTCGGGCAGACGCTCTCCGGCCGGCAGCGCGCGAAGATGAACCGCCTGCGCACCTGGGACGAGCGGTTCCGGTCGAAGGACGCGCACGAACGCAACCTGAAGCAGGCGCTCGGGGAGGTCGACCGCATGGCCAGCGCGCTCGGGTTGCCCCGCGCCACCCGGGAGGTGGCCGCGTCGCTCTACCGGACGGCGCTGTCGAACGACCTCCTCCCCGGTCGGTGCATCGAGGGGGTCGCCTCCGCCTGCCTCTACGCCGCGGCGCGTCAGACCGAGAGCCCCCGCGGTCTGGACGAACTGGCGACGGTCAGCCGCGTCGAGCGCCTCCGCATCCAGCGCGCCTACCGGTACGTGGTGCGCGAACTCGACCTCGCCGTCGCCCCCGCCGACCCGCTGACCTACCTCCGGCGCTTTCACTCGGCGCTCGGCTTCGACGACGAGGTGGAACACGTCGCCCGCGACCTCATCGAGGTGGCGACCGACCACAACGTCCACAGCGGGAAGAGCCCCCTCTCGCTCGCGGCCGGGGCGCTCTACGCCGCCGCTCGCCTCACGAACACGGAGACGACGCAGGCCGAGGTGAGCGAGGCGAGCGGCGTCAGCACCGTGACGATACGGGACCGCTACCGGGAGATACTGGCCGTTCAGTGACCCGGTATCGGCGTCTCAGCGCGACCGGAGGTTACCGTACGCCTCCCGGAGGGTGACGCGGTCCACCTTCCCGGTCGCGGTCGTCGGTATCTCCTCGACGAACTCGACGCGCTGTGGGACCTCGTGGTCCTCGAGGCGCTCGTCGCAGACTGCCCGGACCCGCTCGGCGGTGAGGTCGTCGTCGGTCCGCGTGATGACGACCGTGACGACCGCCCCCTTGAGGTCGTCGCGCGTGTCGATGACCGCCGCCCCGCCGACGGCGTCGAGTTCGTAGAGGGCCTCCTCTATCTCCCGGGGGGAGACGTCGGCACAACCGGTCGTGAACATGTCTTCGAGCCGGTCGACGACGAAGAGGTGGCCGTCCTCGTCCAGTCGCCCGACGTCGCCCGAGCGGAGCCACCGTTCGCCGTCGCGTTCGACGAAGGCCGCGGCGTCGTTGCGCCGCCGCTCGTACCCGGGCGTCACCGTGTCGCCGCGCCAGAGGAGTTCCCCGCGCTCCCCCCGCGCGACGGCGTCGCCCGTCTCGGGGTCCTCAATGCGAAGGGCGACGACCTCGCGGGCGGGCGGACCGACGCTGCCCGGCTTCCGAGGGGTGTCCGGACGGTTGAACGCGGCCAGCGGCGTCGTCTCCGTCATCCCGTATCCTTCGAGGACCGGACAACCGAGCGTCGCCTCCGCCTCCTCGAACCGCCCCTTCGGCATCGGCGCGCCGCCGACGCCGACGGTCGACAGCGACGAGAGGTCGTAGCTGGCCGCGCCGCCGTCCTCCACGAGGTCGATGACCATGCTCGGCGTGAAGAAGGCGTACGTGACCCCGTCGGTCTCGACGGTCGAGAACACGCGGTCGGGGTCGAACGCCGGGAGCACGCGGTTCTCCGCGCGCGCGAGGAGGAGCGGCGTCGTGGTGACGTTGAGGCCGGTCACGTGAAAACACTGACACACCGTCAGCCCGACGTCCTCGCGCGTCAATCCGAGGGCGGTGACGATACCCATCGCGTTGGCGACGACGTTGCCGTGGGTGTGGCGGACGCCCTTCGGTCGGCCGGTCGTCCCGCTCGTGTAGAGTATCTCCGCGAGTTCGTCGCTTCGCCGCGGGTGGACGGTCGCCTCGTCGTCGGCCGCCTCCAGCGCGCTCCGGTAGTCGTCCCCCGCGCTCCCGTCGACGGTGAGCGTCGCGTCGACGGCGTCGGCCACCGACGCGAACGCCTCGTCCGTGACGAGCACCGAGACGTCGCTGACGTCGAGGACGTACCGCACCTCCGCGTCGGTGAACTGCGTGTTCACCGGGACGGTGACGGCGCCGCGCTTCAGTGCCCCGAGGTGCGCGGTCAGGAACGCCAGGCGGTTGTCGAGGCAGACGGCGACGCGGTCGCCGGGGTCGACACCGAGGCGTGCGAACGCGTTCGCGGCCGCGTTCGTCCGCCGTGACAGCGCCGCGTACGTCAGGAGCCGTCCGGCGTCACCCGTCGCCGGCTTCCCCGGGACGTCCCTCGCGGCGAGGTCGACGACGTTCGCGAAGTTCATACGACGGAGACCGACGCCGAGCGCAACTGTCTTTCCAACGATTGCTGACATATCATAAAGGACTCACTCTGCGCGTTCGGTTCGCCCGTGTCGCGACGTGGCGCTCGACGCGCTCGCGTCCGGCTACACACGTCCCACATGGTGGGACGCTCGCCGTCAGTTCGGTCCTACCTCACGACGGCTCCCGTCACTCGAGCGCCGCGAACGTGAGGTCCGCCCGCACGCCGTCGGCCGCCTCCCGGACGAGGGTCGGGAGGTCCCCCTCGATGGCCGGGCCCATCTCGGCGCCCGACCCGTAGGCGGCGACCGCACCGTGGACCCGCCCGTCGGTCGCTATCGGGGCGGCGACGCCCGCCATCCCCGGTATCATCTCTCCCCTGTCGACCGCGTAACCTCGCTCGCGGACCGTCGCTCGCGCCTCGTCGAGGGCTGATTCGTCGGTTATCGTTCGGTCGGTGCGCTCGGGTAGCCCGTGCCGGGCGACGATGTCGGCGACGCGGTCGTCCGGCAGGTGCGCGAGGATGGCCTTCCCCGGGGCGTTGGTGTGGAGGTGTTCGTGGGTCGGGTAGACGTGCCGGGCCGACGGCGGGAGGTCCTCGTAGTGCCACCCGGTCGCGAGCAGTATCGTCCCCCGGCCGCTCTCCTCGACGACCAGTTGACAGTACCGGTTCGACCGTTCGGCGAGGCAGCGCACCTCCTCGCGGCCGTAGAGGAACACGTCGTTCCCGTTGCGCGACTCCCGCCCGAGGTGGAGGTACCGGGTGCTGAGTCGGTATCGTCCGTCGCGGCGGACGAGGTAGCCGAGCGCGTCGAGCGTCCGCAGGTGGTTGTGGACGGTGCTCTTCGGCAGGTCGAGCGCGTTCGCCAGTTCGGTGACGCCCGCCCGTTCTCGCTCCCGTATCGCGTCGACCACCGCGTAGGAGCGTTTCACCGATTCGATGGGGACGTCGGGGTCCGTGTCCATGCATCACGTGTGGACGACGCGCACTTAACTCTGTTCGACGATGTGGGACAACGGCCCCGAACGCCGGCCATCTCTCGGGCCGATTTCCCAGATTCTGTCAGTTCGGATACCGAACTCGACGCCCCGGACGAGCGACAGTTGTGAACTTCCTGAAACGCAAATTTCTGCGTCACGAGTCGTTCTGAAGCTATTCTTCGGAATATCACTATTTATCGTATCATTCCTCGAATATAATTTTTCTGCCCGTTACGAAGGTTTATTTTGTCACTACTGTATTGGGTGACGTACGGTTCGCCAACAAGTCGACCGCCGGTTGTTGACGTGGACCAACGAGTGACGACCATGCAAGACTCCAACGACGGCTCCCTGACCCGGAGGCGAATGATGAAAGGTATCGGTGGGCTCGCCGTGCTCTCGATGTCTAACGCGACCGTGGCCGAGGCGCGGGCGGCCACGAACAACCCGCTGTACAGCGACCCGCACACGGCCGACACGTACCGGGCGATCGTCGACGCGATCATCCCCCGGACGCCGGCGCTCGGGGACGAACTCGGTTCGGAGCACGTCCCCGGGGGGCTCGACGTCGAACTGGAGAAGTTCCTCATCTGGGACTTCAACCACTTCCAGGAGATCCGGACGGAACTGGTCACCGAGAAGACGGACCCGTCGGGCCTCGCGATGCCCGTCGACCTGCTCGAGACGACGCTCGACACGGCCGGGGCCGGCTCGCCCCTCGACGCGCTGCTCGACCTCGCGGACCTCGACCTCCTCGACCTCCTCGGGCTGGACCTGAACGCGGACGCCCTCGAGGACCACCTCACGTTCGGCGCCGCCCAGCGCGTCGACGTCTCGCTCGTCGACGCCGAGGCCGACGGCGCGGCGGAGTTCGAGGTCACCGTCGAGACGGAGACGGAGGAGTACCAGCGGGTGCTCCAGAACTACCCCTACGCGCCGGCGTTCACGCTCGTCTTCGACGTCGTCGCGGCCGAGTTCCTCGCCCAGGGGAAGAACCAGGAGCCGGCGGGTCCCAACGAGAAGTTCCCGGCGGGGGGGACGTTCGCCACGCTCGCGCCCGAGGACCGGCTTCGGTGCCTCTGGACCATCGTCGACGACGGCGTCGTCGACCGCCTCGACGACCTGCTGTCGCCGCTGGTGCCCGACGTGGGCATCCTGAAGTACGTCGTGATGGCCGTCAACGGCCTCCACGGCTTCGGCTACTACACGGAGTGGTCCGGCCTCGGTGAGACGAAGACGAACACGCCGACCGAACGGGAGATGCAGAAGCCCCCCGGAGAGGTCCAGAGCAGAACCCAGAGCGGCTACCCGGGACCCGCCCCCGGGCACGCCGCGAACTGGCGCCACGCCGTCGAGGGGGGGTTCGACGACCCGGACGTCGACGACCTCGACCTCCCGGAGGACCTGACGGGCGACGACGTCATCGAGGGTATCGGAGGTGAGCGGTGATGCGGGACCCCGACGTCGTCGTCGTCGGCGCCGGCGCGGACGGTCCGGCCGCCGCGTGGAAACTCGCCGAGGACCACGGCCTCGACGTCCTCGTGCTGGAGGGTGGGCCGTGGCACGGTAACGAGCAGTGGCCCGAACCGCACGCCGACGCGGGCGGGACCATCAGCACCGACCCCGACGACCTCGACGGGAAACTGCTCGACGAGCAGTTCACCCACCGCGAGGCCGACGCGAACGACCCCACCTACGGCTACCTGCGCGTCGGGCCGGCCGACCACTCGCGGGCACCGTGGTTCCGCAACCTCCACCAGAACGCCTTCATCTGGCAGGTCGGCGCCGTCGGCGGCACCTCGCTGCACTACTTCGCCAACCACCCGCGGGGCTACCCCACGGCGTTCAACGACCAGCCCCACTGGCCCATCGACTACGAGGACCTCGTCCCGTACTACCAGCTGAACGAGGAGCTGACGAGCACTCAGCAGGCACCGATGACCGGCAAGGAGGAGGTGTTCATCGAGGGGGCGACGAACGCGGGTTACCCCCTCATCGAGACGTCGAACGTCACCGAGACGGGCTGGCGACCGCAGGCCAACGCCGTCGAGGTGCCCGGTCGGCAGACGTCGACCGGCGACCCGCTGGACGCCGACTACGACGGCTCGTTCAGCTACGACGACGGCTTCCGGGGCGACACGCTCGTCGGCGACCACTTCCAGGGGTCCTCGACGCCCGTCGACGCCCCGGTCCGCGAGAAGGCCCGCAAGTCGAGCAACGTGGGCTACGTCCCCCGGGCGCTCGACACCAACGAGGACCCCTCGAAGGGGAACGTCGCCCTCCGTCCGAACGCCTACGTCACGGACGTCGAGACGGTCGAGGGCTCCGGTCGTCTGGAGGCGACCGGCGTCACCTTCCGCGACAGCTGGTCCGGCCGGACCCAGACCGTCGAGGCGGACGTGGTCGTCCTCGCGGGGGGCTGCATCGAGACGCCGCGGCTCTGGCTCAACGCGGGCCTGCCGGACGACGGCTGGGTCGGGAAGGGGCTGACGACCCACTGGTTCGACTGGATCGTCGGCGTCTACGACGACGAGACCATTACGGAGATCAACCCGGAGGGGGAGCACATGGACCCGTACGTCGGGCAGAACTCCGCCGTCCGGTTCGACAAGCCCGGCGTCGGCGGGATGGAGGACATCGGGATGTCGCCCGGGTTGGTGTCGTACGCCGACTACCTGTTCAGCCAGGCCGGCTACAGCTTCGACACGCCGGTCGACCCGGACGAGCCGTGGGACACCCGCGGCTACGTCGTCGGCGAGGAACTCAAGCGACGGATGTCCGACTACCGCCAGACGAAAGCGCTGCTCGTCCTCACCGACGACCTGCCGCGACAGGACAACGGCGTCTCGCTCGACACCACGTTCGCCGACGAACACGGGGCGGTCCCGAAGGTGCGGTGGGAACCCCACCCGGACGACGACGCGAAGCGCGACGAACTCTCCCGCATCGCGGCCCGCATCCACCGTGCGGCCGGCGCCGAGCACGTCCACCGGTGCGACTGGCCGCCGCTCCTGTTGCACATGCAGTCGTCGATGCGGATGGGCGAGGTCCTCGACGCGAGCGCCGAGGCGAAGAACGTCGACCGACTGTTCGTCGCCGACCACTCCGCGCTGGCCAACGGCGTCGGGGGGCCGAACCCGACGAACAGCGGGCAGGCCCTCGCGCTGCGGACCGCGGACCGCATCGCCGACCGCTACTTCTAGCGGTCTCGTCGCCCGGGACACCCCTCCGCGAACGCGCCGAGGGGTGGCCGCCTCCCGACGGGCGTCAGGGCTTGACGAATATCTTCACCTGGTCGCTCTCCTCGTCCAGCAGCGACTCGAAACCGTCGTCGACGATGTCGTCGAGGCCGATGCGGTCGGTGACGAGCGGGTCGGGGTCGAGGGTACCGTCGGCGAGCATGTCGACGACCATACCGTACTCCTCGCTGGCCCGCGGCCCGCCGAGGTACGCGAGCGTCCCGGTGAGGGTGCGCTCGCCGAGGACGACCGTGTTCGGGTGCATGGTCACGCCCTCCTCCCAGATGCTGACGACCGTCACGGTCCCGCTCGGTCTGGTGCTCTCGAGGGCGGCGTTGAACGTGGGTTCGATGCCGGCGACCTCGAAGGCGGCGTCGACGCCGCCGCCGGTCGCGGCGACGACGTGGTCGACCGCGTCCGTGGCCGCCGGGTCGACGAGGTCGCTCGCGCCGGCGTCCGCCGCGCGCTCGCGCCTCGCGTCCCGGGGTTCGGAGACGAAGATACGCCCGGCCCCGGCCGCCCGCGCGCACTGGACGACCGACAGGCCGATGGGACCGCACCCGAAGACGGCGACGCTGTCGCCGGCGCGGATGCCCGACCGGCGAACCGCGTGGAGGCCGACGCTCAGCGGTTCGACGAGCGCCCCGTGTTCGAGGGGGACGTCCTCCCCCAGCGGGACGGCGTGCTGGGCGTCGACGACGACGCTCTCGGCGAACCCGCCCCCGCCGCCCGAGAGGCCGATGAACCCGATGGCGTCGCAGATGTGGTAGTTCCCCTCGACGCACTGGCGACACTCCCCACAGCAGAGGATGGGGTTGATGGCGACGGGGTCGCCGGCCGCGAGGTCGGTCACCGACTCGCCCACCTCGCTCACCACCCCGCTGAACTCGTGGCCCATCGTGATGGGCGCCGCCTCCCCCGAGACGGGGTGTGGCTCCCCCTCGGGGATGAAGATGGGGCCGGCCGCGTACTCGTGGAGGTCCGACCCGCAGATGCCGCAGGTGTCGACCTCGACGCGCACGTCGGTCGGCCCGACCTCGCCCGCCGCTCGCTCCTCGACGCGGATGTCCCGCCGTCCGTACCAGACAGCTGCTTGCATGGTGCTATCAGTTCGCAAGGGCCGGAATAAACGTTCCGTCGCCCCTCGGTTCGCCTGACCGTCCCCGACCGGCAACCGGAACCCAGTCGTATCCGCAGGACGAACTCGAAGCTGAGACGGATGCAACTCGCTCAACCGCCGGTCCTCGTCGCGGCGTACGCCGCGGGGGTGTTGATGTTCTTCGCGCCGTGTAGCGTCGGCCTCCTCCCGGCGTACTTCTCGTACTACTACGCCAACGAGGGGTCGCCGGGCGAGGCCGAGACGGAGCCGTCGGCGCTCCTGACGCGCCCGAGCGTCCTGACGGGCGTCCTGCTGTTCCTCGCGGGCGCGGTGCCGCTGCTCTACATGGCCGTCGCGGGGCTCCGTATCACCCTGCCGGGCTACCACGTCGTCGTCCCGCTGGCGCGTCAGGGGACGGGCAGCTACCTCCCCTCGGTCGGCCTCGTCGTCGTCGGCCTCGGGGTGACGCTCCTCGGCCTCGGCGGGCGGGACGTCCGCTCGGGGCTCCGCGTCGGCGGGTTCGTCACCGTCGGCGTGGTCGCCGTCTACCTCGTCGTCGGGGGGGCCGTGCTGGCGCTCGGCGAGTGGCTCCAGCCGTACCTGACGGGCCTCGAACTGCTCGCCGGCCCTATCCTGGTCGCGCTCGGGGTCGCCTACTACCGGGGCGTGTCGTTCTCGCGGACCGTGCCGCTCCCCGAGCGTGACGGGGCGACGGTCCCCGCGTTCGTCGGCTTCGGGGTGCTCTACGGCGTCGGGAGCCTCGCCTGTAACCTCCCCGTCTTCCTCGGCGTCGTCCTCTCGTCGTTCTCCACGCGCGGGACGGTGGGCGGCCTCGCCGTCTTCGCCGCCTTCGCCGCCGGTATGGGGACGCTCATGGTCGGCGTGAGCGTCGTCCTCCGCCTCGGCAGGGGGAGCGTCTCGCCGGGGCGGTTCGGCGGGACGGCGCGGCGCGTGGGGAGCGTCGCGTTCGTCGTCCTCGGCTGCTACGTGACGTGGTTTACGGCCGTCTCGTTCGGCCTCGTCTGACCCGTCGAAAAACAGTCACGTTCGGTCAGGCCTCGTCGACCAGCGACCCGAACAGTTCGTCCGCGTCCGCGGGCGTGTCGAAGTCGTGGTAGTGGTCGCCCTTCTCCTTCGTGAGGACGTTGAGCGCGGCGGCGGCGCCGTCGCCCGCGGAGATGACCGCCTGCCACTCCTCCGCGCGGACCATCGCCCCGGTCGCGTAGACGTCCTCGACGGACGTCTCCATCGTCACGTCCACGTCGACGACTCCCTCGTCGGTGAGGTCACAGCCGAGGTCCTCGGCGAGGTCGCGGTTCGCCCCCGTCGCGAGGACGACGTAGTCCGCCGCGTGCTCGCCGTCCTCGGTGGTGACGGTGAAACCGTCGGCCGTCGACTCGACGGCCGTGACGCTCGCACCCTGTTCGCGCTGGACGCCGAAGTCGTCGACCTGCTGGCGCAGCGTCGCCATGAACGCGGAGCCGTCGACCGACCCGATGCCCGGGTAGTTGAACAGGTGCGCCTTGTGCATCCACGTCCCGTCGGTGTCGAACACCGTCGTTTCGAGGCCGTTCTTCGCGGTGAACAGCGCGGCGCTGAGGCCGGCGGGGCCGCCCCCGACGACGAGTACGTCTGTCATGTCTCACCCATCGGTCGCGACCCCCATAAGTCCTGACGACGCGGTCTCCCCGGTGTCTCGCCGGCACTCGACGTACCGGTTACTCCCCGGGGAGCCAGCCGACGAACGGGTCGTCGGTCGGGACGGCGAGCGCGTCGAGGAACCGGGCCGTCAGCAGGTAGTGGCCGGCGAGCAGCGTCAGGCCGACGACCGTCTCGCGGTCCGTGACCGCCTCGGCCGCCTCGAACAGCGGCCCGGTGACGGTGCCCGCCGCGACCGCCCTCGCGTACCGGACGACGGCCTGCTCACGCTCGGTGAACGGCGTGTCGTCGTCACGAGCGAGGCCGCGGAGTTCCTCGCGGGTGACGCCGGCTGCCCGGCCGAGCGCGACGTGCTGGTGCCACTCGTAGCGCGAGCGACACGAGCGCGCGACCGAGAGGATGGCGAGTTCGCGCTCCCGCGCCGAGAGGTCCCCGACGCCCCAGAGGGCGGTCCCGAGACGCATGTACGCCTGCATCGCACGGGGGGCGTGGCCCATCGCCCCGAACAGGTTCAACTCGCCCAGGACGTCCTCGTCCATGAGGTAGCGGTACTCCTCGGGGAGCGCGTCCCTCGTCAGGAGCGGTACGCGCGCGTCGTCGTCGTCGAACGTCGACATACCCCGACCTCGTCGCTCGGGCACAAAACACTCCCCCCTCCGCGACTCGCTCCGACGCCGACACCCGAACCGACACGGGACTCGACGCCTCCGGCCTTCTACTAAGATGTACTAAGTAAGCAATACTGAGTGCCTGTACGGACTCCACCAGTGGCCGCCAACGTCGTCAAAATTGTAGTATCGGAAGTCTCTGTTCTATCGGGTAAAAAACGACGATTACGTCCGATCAGATGGTCTCGTGTCCGAAACGGTACGACTCATTCGAAACGCGCGTCGAGGGGCCGAGTGGCTTCGACTGAGACGTGCGTTCGACTCCCCCTTGGCGTCCGCACTCCCCGGAGGACCCACCGCTACCGCCGACTGAAATACGCGTTCTTCAATTTCTACTGTACTCGCTTTCGCGGCAGTAATTCGAAAAGCGTACACGATAGTTGTCGAGGCCAGTCGGTCGTTCGCGGGGGACGCCCCCGTGATGCCCCTGTCGGTCCCGCTAGTCGCCGTGGAGACGTTCGAACTCGTCGGCGTCCGTCCGCTGGATGATCTCGTCTATCCACAGCATCTTGAGGCCCATCAGGAGGGCCGTCGCGACGACGGTGTGGACGGGGCGGCGACGGAGGGCGGCCCAGCCGACCCACGCGGTCACGGGTACGTTGAGGAGGTTGAGGACGTTCGGCCAGTCGACGCCGACGGTTCCGTTTCCGGCGCGGAGCCACGCCCGCTCCGCGAGGACGCCGCGGGTCATCCACGCGTCCGTGTTCGTCGGCGGCGGGAACGCCGCGGGGTTGACGACCAGCCAGCCCAGCGTCGCGGCCAGCAGTCGCCGGTTTCGGCTGTAGAGGGCGTAGACGAGCAGGGGGGTTGTCGCGGCGCGACTCCACCCGCTCCAGGGGTTCGCGTGGCGCTCCCAGACGGCCTCCGGGAGGACGGTACGGGGCGACGCCGGTCGCGTGTCCGTCGGCATACCGGGGGGTTCGCGCCGGTGGGAACTAACCGTATCGGCGGCGGACGGTGACCGAGAGCCGCATTCTTTTTGCAACGGGGGACCAAGCCGGTGATATGGAAGCTTCCGAAACGACCGCCCGACCGGCCACCGTCCGCGTCGAGAACGTCGGTGGCATCGACGAGACGACGGTCGACATCCCTCCCGGCGTGACCGTCCTCACCGGTCGGAACGCGACGAACCGCACCTCGTTTCTGCAGGCAGTCATGGCCGCTATCGGGAGCGACGCCGTCTCGCTGAAGGGCGACGCCGACGAGGGGCGCGTCGAACTCGACCTGGACGGGGAGACGTACACGCGGCGGCTCACCCGGACCGACGGGTCGGTCACCACGGGCGGCGACCCGTACCTCGACGATTCGACCCTCGCCGACCTGTTCGCCTTCCTGCTGGAGTCGAACGAAGCCCGGCGCGCCGTCGCTCGGGGCGACGACCTCCGCGAACTCATCATGCGGCCGGTCGACACCGACGCCATCCAGGCCGAGATACGCCGCCGCGAACAGGAGCGCGAGCGCCTCGACGACCGTCTCGACGACCTCGAGGACCTGAAGGACCGGCTACCGACCCTTGAGCGGGAGCGTGAACAGCTCGAATCGACCATCGAGGAGAAGCGCGCGGCGCTCGAAGCGAAGGAAGCGGAACTCGAAGCCGAGGACGCCGACGTCGACGAGACGCGAGAGGAGAAACGCGAACTGGAGGCCCGCCTCGACGACCTGCGCGACCGGCGTTCGGAACTGGAGCAGGTCCGTGCGGACATCGACCTCCAGCAGGAGAGCATCGAATCGCTCACGCGCGAGCGCCGCGAACTGGAGGCCGAGCGCGAGGACCTCCCCGACGCCCCGATGGGCGAGTACGAGGACGTCGACGCGGAGCTCTCGCGCCTGCGCGACCGGAAGTCGACGCTCGAGACGGCGGTCAGCGACGTCCAGGACGTCATCCAGTTCAACGAGGCGATGGTCGAGGGGACCGACAGCACCGTCGGCGCAGTGCTGGGCGACGGCGCCACGGACGGGTCGGTCACCGACCGCCTCGTCGCCGACGACGGCGTCGTCTGCTGGACGTGCGGGTCGGAGGTCGACGCCGACCGCATCCAGGAGACGCTCGACCAGCTGCGCGCGGTCCGCCGCGAGAAGCTCGACGCCATCCGCGACCTCGAGGCCGACCTCGAGGAGGCGAAGGCGCGCCAGCGCGAGTACGAGCAACAGCAACGCCGACGCGACGAGGTCGACCGCAAACTGGAGAACGTGACCGCGGAACTGGAGCGCCGTCAGGAGACCGTCGAGGAGTTGCGCGAGGAACGGACGCGGCTCGGGGAGGCCATCGAGGACCTGGAGGCGGCCGTCGAGGACCTGGAGGCGGCGGACCTCGGGGAGGTCCTCGACCTGCACAAGGAGGCCAACCAGTTCGAGTTCGAACTCCGCCGGCTGGAGTCCGATCTGGACGACCTGACCGACCGTATCGCCGACGTCGAAGACCGGCTGGCGGAGGAAAACCAGTTGCGCGCCCAGCGCGAGGAACTCACCGACGACCTCACGGACCTGCGCACGCGCATCGACCGTATCGAGGCAGACGCCGTCGAGGGGTTCAACGACCACATGGACGCGGTCCTCGACATCCTCGACTACGCGAACCTCGACCGCATCTGGATCGAGCGTGTCGAGCGCCGCGTCCGGGAGGGGCGACAGAAGGTCGATCGGACGGTCTTCGAGTTACACGTGGTACGGACGACGGCGTCGGGGACGGCGTACGAGGACACGGTGGACCACCTGAGCGAGTCCGAACGGGAGGTGACGGGGCTGGTGTTCGCGCTGGCGGGATACCTGGTCCACGAGGTC